>JAYUPZ010000001.1:0-11259 GCA_043759805.1 Myxococcales bacterium
TGGTCGCCTGTAGATCCGAAGCTACGGCCAGCAATTTTCGTCCCCAGGTCGGTTCGAGGCCTGAACATTTTCTCCCCGCCGATCGGATGGCCGAACTAGTACAAGAACGACTCAGTTCCCCGGTCAGTCCTCCGATCACCCCCTCCAGCAATGATCGCTCAGCGTTCCCCGGATTTTTTCGTATCACATCCAATTTTTGTCGCAGTTGATGAAACGGTTGTTTCTCGCGAAATGCACCGGCAGCGTTGGCATCGTCAAAAAGACGAATTAGACCATCAATTGTCGCTCGAACTTCAAAAATTCGATTTGTGTTCTTTCCGGAGGCCCTTGCGTTGACCGTCCGAACCGTCAATCGGTGTGGCCCGGGGAGCAGATCTAAGGCAGCAATGCCAATCGTGGCAGAGATCAGCCTGCCGTCTACCGTCACCGTCATTTCAGGCGCTTGCCCCTGCGGATCTGATGGGACTGTGACGGATACCGGGATCGTGTCGGCCACTCCGAATACCGCCCTGTCAGCGGGCGCTGCTATGAAAGGCATCGGCCCATCTTCAGAATCGCCCAAAAAGAGAGCGTCGACCTGCGTCGTTTCTTCGAGCCAATCGGACGTCTCAATCTGTACGGCGATTGAGCGAACCGAAAAGCGCGTCAGGGGCGTACTCCCATCGCTGCACGCGACGAACCAAATACGTTTTCCGGCGTCAACGTCGTACCATCCCTGCGGAATCGCGGAGCCGCGTCCGCGATAGGTGCAGGTGACGGTGGCACCGTCTACCGTTTCAAGAGAAATATGCGCCGAACCTGCTCCGATATTACCCCGTGACACGGATGCCATTTCCGGCAGATAGACCTGTACAGCCTGTAAAAAACGCCTCGGAATGGGTGCCAACGACTGCAACGATCGTCGATAACTTGAACTGACGAAGAACGAGGCGACAGAACGTGATGAGCGATTTGCCAGGACGTCTTGTGCGATTATTGCGACGCTTGTATCCCGAAACAGCTCCGGCCGAACGGGCCGGGCGTAGTCGAAGAATATATCATCGCCGTACGAATGGAGAAGTTCAGAGACTCCGGACGGATCGCGGGCGAGCACCGAGATCCGCCGGTCATCCGATTCGCGCAAGACGCCAACGGCCGGGCCCGTCGAATCCAACGCGTCGGTTCCGGATGCGTTGACCCGCGGTGGGATCGGGGTTTCGAAAACATTGTCTCGATTCTCATCTCTTGCGAAATTCAGAGCATTGTCAGGTGAGATACTGAGCTTTCCTGGTTCGCCAGAATCAAGTGGCAAATCCACATAACGCTCAAGGTGCTCGGGTTGCCCCGGATAACCTCGGGTCGCGGTAATCGCCGCAGGCGTCCCGTCCGCGATCACCAGAATTTGGTAGTCACGATTCAAAGGCAGTGAAATCTGGAACGCGTTTTCTCCGTTCAGAAAGCCGCTTACGTCGGAGAACGGAGCCGGATAAGCGCCATCCGGAACTCCGGTGGAGAGATCGAGTTTTCGCCCTTGTTCATCGACCAAGAGTGCTCTCGCGAATCCGTCCAATCTCAGATCGTGGCTTTTTTGATATCCCTGTTGGCTCGTAGTCACCGACAGCGCTTGCGAGCTCGTTTCGGTGGCCTGTGATTCAGGGCCGCCGTCCTCTTCGAAAAACGCGAGCGCGAGATCGAGCACCTCTGGATCTTGAACCATTCCGGTGTGTGACGAATCTTCGTCTTGCCATCCGAGGCGAAATCGAAATTTTGCGTTGGGTGCATTCAAGTTGTCTGGGCCGATTGGTGGAAAGCCCAGATTGGGAAGACCGTTTCCGTAACCACTCCCGAACTGTGCGCCCATACGCGACGCGCTCAAAATGGGAACCGTGCCATCTCCGGGACCGGGCTCATACGAAACCCGGCGCGACTCAGTACATTTGACGGGACCGGCAAGCCCTTTTCTGTCGCACTTCAGGGCTGTTTCGACGGTCGTTTGTTCGATCGTCGTCGCACGCTTTCCGATACCGACAACGTGGAAGTATTTCACGCCACTCGCATCGTTGGTCCAGTCGTCTTGCCCTGGATACTGGTGAAAAGACGCAGCATTTGCGACCGGATGCGCGTCGGGCGGGAATTGAGCATCGACGGTAGACTGAAATTCTGAGTATACGTAATACGGAAGTGAAGCTGGCTTGCCGCTGGCGTCCGCGTCTTGCGATTCCCCGTCTCCGTTCAGGTCCCAACCATTCTCCGCGAATGGCCATGGGGAAGTTGGCCAATAGCGCTTGTCGAGTGGTCCGCCAATCATCCCGTAATACGCAGGAGACGGCATCAACTGATGTGCGCCAGGAAAGTATTTGAGCATGTCTCGAGTCTCTTTGTGGGTCTGCAGACTTTCCGGCAGGTCCTCAACATTCCCAGACAGCGCAACATACGGAAACTTGGCGGCACCCAAGAATGGTGTTCCAACCGTCGCCATCTTTGCGACGTGATGGTTTGAATTTTCGATAACGTATCGACGCGCCACCAACCCACCCATGCTGTGCGCGAGAATATTGACATCGGCGTCAGGGTGAATGCGTCGAACGCAGCCGATAAAGTCTTTCAACTTCTTCGACGATTCCGCAACATCTTGCCGCCAGTCATACGGGAACAGGAAGAGCTGTGGTTTCGTGGCCCCTTGACTCATGTCGCACCCCGACGTGGTACGTAAGGTCGGATCCCCTGAGTCGTTGTAGAGGCGAAGTCCCTCACGGGTCGTGAGATGGTTTATCGTCGGCTCGTACACGATCATGCTGGTTTCTATCCCGAAGGTCTCCGTAATGATCGGTCCTGCCACCGAGATGGCAACACACCACAGAGGAATCAGGCAATGCCAAGAAGTAAATGAATCAGACACCTGCTGGTTTAAAACGTTGTCCCGAATGATGATCGATGAAGCGTAGACACCTGAATATTTTGATCGGTACCCGCCACCCGGAATTGGCACGTTGTGCAGACGTTCACGATCCGTAGTCAACGTCCCAATCCATAGTTCATCACTCCCCTCGCGCAGATACGACCCCATCATTCCCGGAATAAACACGATCGGCCTGCGCGAATCGGCAACTTCAACCACCGTTGGCTCGATGTTCACCGAGAGTCCGTTACCTACCCAGGCAACCGCCAACGATTGACCGTACTGGAACAATGACGGCCTTCCTAAACCGATGAGCGGACCACTACCGGGATCACTAACGCGGAACGGAGCGGAGAACCGCGTGACGGTTGTGTCAGACAACGCCAACTGGATGCCATTGATCGTCCCCCAAGCCATTGCGATTCGCCCATCGGAGATCCTCGTCGAAACGGGCCTCACAACCGGGTTCAGAAGGCAGGACGGGTTCGGTGCGAAAACATCGGTCTTGATGTTGAAATCGGCACGATCAAAGCGGACGTCATTCCATAGGTTGTAGACGACTCCGCCGAGATCAAAACCGCGTACGGCGATTTGATTTGTAGGACACAGCGTCCCGCTAGAGGCCGGTACAAAACCGGCGCTGACGATTGCAGTCGCCGTCCCGTTGGGCCCATCCTGAAGCACCGCAACGCTCGGTTCGCTCCTGGCGATTGCGCGCGACGGATCATCAAGCAAATGAACCGGAACCGATCGAACAAAGTTGCGTAGACCATCCTCCTTAGCGCGATCATATTGCTGGGAACTGACCCCCAGAATCCGAACATCGTCATTCTTGTCACGAAAGACGATCAGCAACTGCCCGTCCAGATACTGCTCGATGTAACGGGTGCGCTCCATGACGGCCAAAGCGGGCGGACCAGCAGCCTTGTCCGAAACAAGCAACGGGGGTTCAAATGAGTACGCTCCGTCCGCCGACCTCGCGACCATCAAGCCTGACGCTGTCGTCCACGCGGCGTAAATCATATCGTCCATAGTCGCGAACGCGATTTCCGTTGCGGACGCCGTTCCAGCAATCGGCCCCCAAACTTCACATTTCACAAGGTCACCCGTCGGCGCCCCGCAAGTCTGATTCTCCCAAGGAGAGAACCGCGTTTTGTCTTGACGCCAAATCCTAAAATTTCTATCCGGAGCATCCGGTTCTTTGATCGCCATGAAGGCTTCGTTCGGTTTCCATTTGTTCGTCCAATGGCCGGACACGGGCGCAACGGACGACAACGGAATCACGTCCGCTTTCGCAATCGTGTTACAAACAAACAAGCAAACTAGGGAACAAATTATCGTTTTCATCGAACACCCTCAACAAGGCCAGCGTGAATTGGTTATCGCGAGGCTACACGTAACATGGTGCGCGAGGGAGGTCAATTGACGATCAGCTTCGACAGGCGATAATCCTCAGTAATTATCAATACTTACATTTTTACGCGCCGCCATCACGGCACAATCTCCGGCGCCATTGGCGCCAACGGAACGCCACCACCACCCACCGTACCGGGTCCATTGTTGTCGACTACCTGCAATAGCGGCATGATCCGATTCAGATCGCGCAACCATCCGCCATTCGTACCGTCGATCAACTTGAAGAGTGCGGGCCTCGCCGCAGCCTCACCCTCGATGAGCAACACGTTCGCGCCAGATGAGCCCACCGTGTAGGCGCCGTAGTCGCGCATCGCCGCAAACACCCGTCGACCGAGCGTCGTTTCAAAGCCTCGAGATGAAACCTCTGCACTTTTCGGCACCACCAGCAACGAGCCCATCGTCAACGCGGGGTTCGTACCACCATAACCCGCAGCACCTTCTGCCGCATAACTCGCATCACATCGGGGCGCTGGCCAGCGGTAACAGCTTTTCGGATTGCCCGGGGCGGCGTAATAATACAAAGATTGTGGCAAGCCGATCTTCAGCGCGTGCCGGATCGGCTCGTCGTTTTCGAGCTCGAACCCGCGCAGCGAGCCTCCAAGCGCCGACAGACCCGCGCCGCCCTGTCCTCCTTCGATGCCATCGCCGAACAAATCGTGGGAGCCAGCAGGATACCCATACACCGGCCCCCCTGCCACACAGCGCGCCAGCCCTGCCATCTCCACAACCGTACGACGATCGGGCGAAAGGATCGCAAGTGCGTTGCCCGCGTTGTTGTTGAGATCATCCGACAGAACAAAATTATCGGGGATCCGAATCGAGCCCAGCTCATCTAAACTGGAACAGGGCGTGCTGCCATTGTTGCCATTCGGGTTGTACACCGTACGCACCGGATCATCTTGTGTCACGGTTAAAATGTGGTTAAGGCCGCTCCAGAACCCGTCCACCGCCTTGATGTTTGCAGGCACCAGCACCGCACCTGATCCCACCGGCATGTTCCAAATGGAAGTGCTCGCAAAAGGCCAAAGCGTCGGGTCCCGTGTAATGGGCGCGTCCTTGTAAACCACGACCGACGCCGTCCCATCCACACAGCCCCAGAGCGCCAGCACGACGAGGAATGAATATCGCATCGCTAAAAAGCCCAGAAAGCAGCGAGGGTTAGAAGGATGGGCAAGCGCGCGCGCGGCTTGCGTTCACCGGCAATATCCACCGCAAGCGCCGACGGGGTCCATAGACCCCGCAGATCCAGGGCCAAACCAATTCGTTCAAAAATGCGCCATTTGCCGCTGATCCCGCTGCCGAGCAACGGAGCCATCGCAGTGTCGGATCGACCCTCGGCGGGTGGCAAGGCGGTTCCCGTGGCCGACAGTCCCATCGCACCCACGTCGGCGCCAATAGACACGACCAGCCGCTCTGTTTGCAGGAGGTCGTATCGCAGCCCCAAACGCAACACGTATTGTCGGACCTGCGCCTGGCCCCGTATCCCCTGCTGCCACTTGATGGTGCTAGGCCCCGCAAAGTCGAGCGAAAACGCGAGTCGATGCGGCAACCGTCGCGCGATCCCAATTGCGGGTGCCATAGCGAGATCGTCGCCACGAATGGCCGACGTACCGAGGGAAACTGACCAGCGTCGCTCGGGTGGTGCCACCGGAATCGGCGTGACAACAGGAGGCTGATCAAGCTTCGCCGGGGATGGCACAGAGGTCTGCTCTGCAAGCAGATGGGCGCTCAGGATCTCGACCGCGCGAACCGCAAGCGCCGTCGGTGCAAGGCCCGCTGAAGTTCCGACCGCAATCACCCGGCGCGAGGTCGCATGATTGCGTCCCGGCAATGCAAGATCGATTGCCACATCCTTTTGACGGTCGACGACAAACGCGATGGCGAGCGGCGGGCTCTCTGCAACGTTTGTATTCGGGTGACCGTGGACCAGCGTTTGTGCGCCTACCACGTCGGTGCGGACGACCTCGAAGCCCGCCGTCTGCAACTCGGCGACGAGGCGTACGCTCGCCTCCTTGACTCGGGGATTTTCGGAAAGATCGACCACAACCTGAACCCGTCCGCGCGCGGCATTGGCGCGTGATACGGATTGGTATCCCAGCGACAGGATCAATCCAAGCACGAGCGACCAAAACACGGGGCTGACGCTCAGGGCGTAATCTTCAAACGGCGCGCAGAGTCCGCGAAAGCACCCGATGGATACCGTCGCAGGTACTCGCCCGCCACGCGTGCTGCTTCGTCGGAACGTCCGCGGCCTTGCCACGCCAACATCATCCTTGAAAGCGCTTCTTCTGCAAAGGTCCCATCGGGCCGCTTCGATAAATATCGTTGATACCAGGCTATCGCCTTGGCCAGATCCACGGCGCCACCTTTGCCGTCATGATAGTGACGACCAAGCAAGAACGTGGCCATGGCACTGCGTTCGCTGTTGGGAAAGCGTCGGGTTTGTGCGAGCAAGGCCTGTGCGCTCAGGTTGGTGTCGCCCACGTATCGGCTCGCATCGGCAAGCGCCGCGAGTTCCGCAAGCGACAGCTCACCCATCAGGCGATCCATGCCTCGCGCAGCGGAACGCGTTTTCGCAGCATCGACAACCTTTGTGAACTGTCCGCCGGCGACAAGGTCCGGCCAGTTGGTTCGCGACGGCGGCGCTTCCTCCGGAGTCTCGACTGTTGCATCCTCTGAAATCACGGGCGGTGTAACCGCAACATCGGGGGCAGGCTCAAAGGTTTTCACAGCAGGCACGACGACGCGACCCATCCGATCGAGCATCAAGCCCTGTCCCGCCTTGAGACGCGTTGGCTCGGAATGGCCCGGACCGGTGATCTCAACCGAACCACGTTCCATGTGGATGGCAAATCGATTCAATTTCTCGATCCAGGCGATCGAAAACTCGGTGCCCGTGACACGAACCTTGAAGGGCCCCGCCTGCAAAATCCAGCGGGAATTTGGCAAGGGTTCGATGCTGACAAACAACTCGCCATTGGTCAGCGATACGTCGGCACCGTTGCCGTCAAGACGATCCAGGTGCGTCTGCGCCCCCTTGCCAACGACGATGCGCGAACCGTCCGAGAACAACATACGACCGTCGTCGCGTGTGGGCGCAACCGTGTAGTCGCCGTTGGCCACCTTTTCGAGGCCGACTGCACGAAAATCGAGCGCCGTCGGCGAAACGTACTGCATTCGCAGTGAAACCAGCAGCGCAGCAATCCCCAGCGCGCCAATCGCGAGAGGCAAACGGCGGGAAAAGGAGCGATGGCCAGCGCCATTGCGCACGGATTCGAGAAGGCGAACTCGTCCGGAAATTTCGCGCGACGAATCGACAACGCCATTGAGGCGCGCCGCGACGCGCTCCGCGACACGTGCTGCGATTTCTTCGTTCGAACTCATGAATTACCCTCCAGCAAGCCCAACCCTCGTGCGAATTCTGGATCGCTGCGAACCGCGCGGGCGAGGCGTTCTTGTACCCGGGTGATGCGGCGTTTGACCGTGGCGACCGAAATTTCAAGGGAGCGTGCCACGTCGACAAGCTCGAGGCCCTCAAGGTTATGTAGCACAAATGCCATGCGTTCTTCGGTTGGTGCCCGATCCAAAACCGCGTATACACGAATAAGCAGCTCGCGGCTGTCATCGTCCCGCACCAGCCCCGGTACATCCGGCAGATCCCCGCCCCGGGTTAGACCCAGGAATCGACGCACCTTGCGACGGCGCATTTCAGAGGCGATGATCGACGAGGTCACCGTCAAGATGAATCCGCGCAACGCGCCGGGTTCCCGTAACGTGTCCACGCGGTGAAAGACCCGCATGAAAACGTCCTGGACGAGATCGTCCACATCAGAGGATGAGGGACCGAACGCGCGTTGAATGACACGGCGAACGAGGCGTGAATACCTATCCCACAAGATCCCGGCGGCCTCCGGGCGGCGCACCCGCAAGGCCTCGACAAGTTGCACATCCTCCGACGAGCCGAGCGGCTCAGGTGGCGGAACAAGACGGGCAAGGGGATCGGCCATGATGGACAGGAACGCGCCCGATAGCAGGAACGCGTCGGACTCCGCGAGCCCCGCCATGATAACACCCATGACTATTCGGACGCATGAGGTGGGACGCGAAGCTCATCTATCGTACAAAATGAGCAGAAAAACGCGGCGCGTTATTACCAGAGTGCCCCAGCCCCGATAAACACCCCGCACCCCGGACCGTCCGGCGGCATCCAAAAACACAGAGGATAATGATGTTACCCAAGGTACAGAAACCAGCTCCCGACTTTTCATGTTCCGCCGTCGTCAATGGCGCAATCGACGCCGTCAAACTCGCGGACTATCGCGGCAAGTACGTGGTCCTGTTTTTCTATCCCCTCGACTTTACATTTGTTTGCCCTACCGAGATCTTGGCCTTCGGTGATCGGTCGAGCGATTTCGAGGCGATCGGAGCGAAACTGATTGGTGCATCGGTGGACAGTGTTTTCTCTCACATGGCCTGGCTGAACACCTCCCGCAAGGAGGGCGGAATAGAGGGCGTGACCATTCCGCTCATTGGGGACGTCAGCCGAAAATTGAGCCGAAGCTACGGCGTGCTCGCAGATGATGGCATCGACGAGGGTTCCGCATTTCGCGCACTTTTCATCATTGACCCCGAAGGTATATTGCGCCACATCACGATGAACGACATGCCGGTGGGGCGGTCCGTCGACGAAGCCTTGCGCGTGGTGCAGGCGTTGCAGTTTCACGCCGAACATGGCGAAGTATGTCCGGCCAACTGGAAGCCCGGAGACGACGGTATGACGGAAAGCAACGTTGGGAAAAAAGGTTATTTCGCCAAGCACGGGTAGAACGAAATAGGCCGAAATAACCGCTGAGGCTGTGCGCCATGACGCGTACGCCTCGGGGGAACCCAATGAATCCTGCCTTTCGCTATCTAGAAGGTCGGCATGGACGCGGTACAACTGCGCGGTGCTTAACCACAAAAACGCTCTGGGTTCGCTGACACTGATCTCGCTCTTGTTGTCCGGGGTAGCCAATTGTCGAGCGCCAATCGGAAACAGGGCGGCGAAGCCGATTTCCTTTGCACCGCCGATCTCCACCGAGCTGCGCATGGCAAACGGAAAGCCCACGATCGTCGTCGACGGCAAGCCGATGAACCCGATGATCTATTCGATAACCGACGCGCCCGGCGGTCGGTGGAGCTGGGAAGAGTTTCCGCGTTGGAACATCCGCAACTTCGGCAAATCCGGGTTCAAAATCATCCAATTTTCAATTTGGCTTGAGGACATTTGGACTGCGGATGGAAAGCTCGACATGGAACTCGTGCGCCATCAGTTCGGAGCAATCCTGGAGGAGATCCCCGACGCCGTGCTGATGATGCGATTGCACATCAACGCGCCCGACTGGTGGGACCTCGCGAATCCGGATGAGACGGTACGGTACGCCGATACGGAAGGCACGCCCCACAAGTTACACTGGGGTATCGAACGCAACACGGCCGGCGACGATCTTGATGGTGGTCAATTGCACAGCCTCGCCTCGTTGAAATGGCGTGCCGACACCACGGTGATTCTTGAACGTTTCTTCCGTGAACTCGCCGCAATGCCCGAGGGCAACCGACTGGGCCTCGTCAACGTGTGCGACGGCGTGTCACACGAATGGCACAACTGGGGCTTCCTCAGCCACGAGCCGGATACCGGAAAATCGATGACCGCCTACTTTCGGCAATGGCTTACCAAAAAATATCTTTCGGATGCCGGGTTGCGCGCGGCATGGAATGATTCATCCGCGAGTCTCGCCGACGCCGAGGTTCCCGGCATGGGACCGCGCCAGCAGAAAAGCGACGGCGTATTCCGCGATCCCGTGCACGAACGTTACGTCATCGACTACTACGAGGCACAGCAGGACATCGTTGTAGATGACATCCTCTATTTTGACGGCCTCATCAAAAGGCTGTGGCCGCGGCCGATTTTACTTGGCAATTTCTATGGCTACTACTTCCGAACTTTTTCGCGGCAAACTTCGGGCGGCCACCTCGCCGTCGACAGGGTTTTGCAATCGCCCGACGTGGACTTCCTTGCGGCGCCCCAATCCTACGCCGATGAAGCCCACGAGGTCGGCGGTACGGGTCAGTCGCGCGCACTCGTCGAATCTGCGCTTCTTTCCGGCAAGCTGGTGCTTGACGAGATGGATACCTTCACGGCAACCGACCATCCCTTTGCCGAGCCCAAACCGGACAAATTGTCGGAAGACATTTCCCGCATCCGTCGCAACACGGCCCATCCGTTGAGCCGTGGCGCTGGCATGTGGTACTTCGACTTTGGCCCTCACTTTCAGACCGGGTGGTGGAGCCATCCCACATTCACAGCGGAGATCCGAAAGTTAAAACAGATCTTTGATGCGAGGCTGAACCAACCTCTTGATCCGCAATCGGATGTGCTTGTGGTGTGGGATACGAAGAGTTACTACGCCTCGGTTGCGGGATGGACTCCCATTTCGGACACCTCGACCGATCTTTTCTCGGCAGCAATCGGCCGCAGTGGCGTGGCGAGTGACAACATTCTTCTCGGCGATCTCGGCAAGGTTGACGTTGAGCGATACCGCGTTGTGGTCTTCGCCAACAACTGGATGATGAATCAAGAGACGCGTGATTTCGTCACACAGAAGATCATGCGCGACGGACGCCACGTTTTATTCATCTACATGAATGGCTACTCTGATGGCCACCACACCGATTTTGCCGCCGTCCAGAAACTTACGGGGATCAACGTCGTCAAGACGAGTCCCATTGGTAGCGCCGAGATCGAGGTGGGCGTTCAGAATGCACCAACCGATCGATACGGCATTTCACAGTTCAAAACACCCCTTATTCCCTTGCCCGCGGTGCAGGACACCAACGCCGAAGTGCTGGGTTACTACAAGGGCAGCACCATCGGAGCCTTCGCGCGAAAAAAGCGCACCGACGGCGGCTCTACCTGGTACTCAGGC
>JAYUPZ010000002.1:0-5313 GCA_043759805.1 Myxococcales bacterium
AAAATGGCGGTATGCGACGCCCGCAGGCTGATCCCTGAAGTCTTGCTGGCCACCGCAAGCGCGCGTTCATTCCACAAACGCGCCGCCTTGAAGAGCAACTGTAGGACACTCTCTGACTTGGCCCGTTCGAGCTGAGACGGGAACGACGACATGCCGTTAGTAAACCGCAGTTGACCTTTTTGATCAACTGCGATCTACCCATTTCCCGGCACTTTAACGAACGGACAAGTTCTTCGGACCGACGAGCGTCATGGTCTGAATACCGAAGTTTCCAGAGGCAATATACGCTGTGTTCCCTGCAAACTCGATATACGAGGCGTACCCGAGGGTCCGCAAAAACTGACGGCCCGAGGGTGCGTCAGGATTGGAGATGTCGAGCGCCAGGATGCCATCACCCGGCAGGTTCAAGAAGAGGTGATTCCGGTTGATGCCCATGAAGCGAACGCCCGTGGTGGCCGTGGCACGATCAAAGGTGCGCGAGAGTTTGCCCTTTGAGAGGTCAAAAACCATCACGTGATCGGAGTAGTCTTGCCATGCATCGGCTGAAGAATCGACCGTTTGAGCGATGTCTCCCGTCGCAATGCCACCAACCGCAATACCGTCTTCAAGCCCACCGCGGCCGTAGTATCCCCAGTAGTTACCGCCGCGACCGGCGTTGACAAACAACTTGTCCCCCATCGGGATCAAGTCGGAAAGATACTGATCCTCGAAGCGGAAGGAATCCAGCAACGAGGCCACCGGCCGTCCGCCATTGCGACTTGCCTGCAGAAAGTTGAGTTGGAAGTCGTTGTGCCAGTACTGCTCTTTGCCGTCAGGGCTTGCGACCTGTCGAAACAAATTGTCTTGCGTCAGGAACAATCGATTGCCCGCGGCACCTGCCCAGGTTCGCACCAACCGACCGGGGAGGTTGACGGTCTCGCCACCGACAAATCCCGCGGCCGTCACGCCGAAGCGCTGTGCGTAGTACTTGTAGCTGGTAAAGCCCTGTCCAGCCTTCTTCAAGACACCGACGTTGTCGCGGTATGCCAGATAAAAGCCACTGCGATCCACATCGTCACGCACGAGGCCGAAGAACTCGTCGTAGGCTGGTCCGGCGATCAGGGTTTGCTGCATCTTGGGAGCCCCGGGCGCTCGCAGATCCAGGAAGTTCAGCAACCATCGTGATTTCTGCGCGACGTCATTCCAGTCTTGCGACAACATCACCACCCCGCTGGATGTGGAAACCCAGTTATTCTGATTGTCGAACCAATATCCGCCGTAGCCGCCGCACCAGTATTGGTAGTACGGATAGACATTCGATGGCATCGGCGTCGAGCCCGCCATCTTCGGCTTGGTTGGATCCGTCATGTCCATCACCACGACTTCCTGGGTGGGGGGAACATACTGGCCGGTCGCATTGATCTTTTGGCCATCAACGAATCGGAACAGCAACAGGCTATTTTCGTGCTTCAACACTTGGTTGACTTGCCCGATCCGAAAGGTTGCAACGGCCGGCGTCGCTTCGAGATCGGCTCCGGTGGCAAGCTTGACGCGGAACTCCGATGCACCCTGGCCGTTCCATCCGTAGTCGGGCGAGTCTTGAATGTGCTCCACCACGTACGCGCCAAACGCGAAGATTTGTGAGTAGTAAGGTGCAAGTTCGACGATGGCGTCGAGCTTCGGCTTCGACAGATCGGTCATGTCAACCATCGACAGGTGGGTATCCGATAGGTTGACCATCATGCGTCGGCCCGACGACGCGTGCGAAAACACAATCGAGCGGCGCACCTGTCCTTCGGGATGAATCACCGTGCCGAAATTCTGCAGCACGTTCTTTTCGGCGCCCGCAACGCCAGCTGCGTAGTTGTCGAGATTCCAGGTCATCACGCCCACAGCAGTTTCATAGTGGTACCACCACCAGTTGCTCTCCTGTGATTTCTTGGCGTAGTAGATCGGCAACGTCAGCACGTTGGTTTTTCCGTCTGAATGCATCCCAATCATCTTGTGCGCCTGGTCCATGTTCCAGGTCACGTCTGAACCAATCCACTCGGCGTTCTCGATGGCGACGCACTGGCGCTGAACCAACTTGATATCCTTCAAGTTGCGAACATCGATGAGACTCACGGCGATGTTGCTGTTGCGCCACGAATCGCCATCCTGGAAACCCGTGCAAGTGGCGCTTAGGTCGCGGCCGATGCCCATCAAGAAACCCTTGCCGGCAACCAGGCGAAACACGCTCATGTCTCCCGAAAGTCCATCAATCAAGTCGAGAATCTTGAGACTGTTTCGATCGGACAAATCGATCGTGTACAACGGATCGATTTGGCGGGCGGTGATGGCGTAAGCCACATGGCGCTCGACATCAAATGCCGAGCCACGCACCGTTTCTCCATCTTTGCCGAATGTAAGGCTTGAAAGCTTCACGGGAGCCGAACCGTTCGTCACGTCCCACGATTCGATGACATTTTCGATATGCGATTGTCCGTTGCAATTCGAGCCGGACCACGCTTGCCGGGCAAAGATACCGAAGAAGGTACCGGTTTTCGCCTTCGGATCGTCCACGTAGGTCATCTTGAACTGGTCGCCGAGTGCACCTTCCGTCTCGAATTTCGTGTGGACGCGGATGTCACCTGCGGGATCTGAGATGTCGATAATGCTGACCCTCGCCTGTTGATCAGAGCTGTAGCTTCCGCAACGATAGGTCTTGCTATCGTTGGTCACGCCGTTGTTGTACGCCGACAAATACCAGTTCTCGACCACCATGAGTGCGTTGGAGGTCGCAGAAATTGCCACCGACTGGAACGACCGCGACAGACCAATGCCCAACTTTGGGTCATTGAACTGGACGCTTCCACCCTCGAAAATCTGCAACTTCTTCACCATCTGCATCGAGCTCGGATTGGCGACATTGAATGAATAGACCCAGGCCTGTTCCTTTTGGTCGGCCCGCGTTTGTCCCGGGTAGTTCCAACCCCACCAGTAGTTCGGCGCAACATCGGACACCACGTAAATCGTGTTCTCAATCTTGCGTGACACACCTTCGCGAAGTTCACCGATGATGTCGACCGTCTGTAATACGCGTGGGTTCTTGATGTCACTCACGTCGATGGCTACCATCTGTGAAACATTGTGACGCTCGAACTTCATGTCACTCTTGTCGCCCGTCAGGTAAAGCGCATCGCGCAGCAAGGCATAGACCGTGTTGCCCTGCACGAACATCTCGACCGGATAACCAAAGACCGGCAGTCGAGAAAGTCGCTCTGGATTCTTGGTGTTCTTGATGTCGTACGCAACAAAACCCCGGTAGGTGTTGAAGAGAAACATCCGGTCGCCATCGATGCGGTAGATGTCGGCTTCTTCGACTTCGCCCATGCGACCCGAAGGTGGAGCCTCGGGGGCGGCGGCTCCATCGTCGACGGCACTGCCCGTGGGAGAGCTCAGTTCTCCCCGACTGTTGTTGGTGAATTCGTCGTTGGTGAAGTCGGTGGAGCCCGGCTTTGGTTCACTCGAAGGCGAATCGCCGCAGCCTGACAGGGCGGTCGCAAGTGAGAGGGAAAGTAGCAACCAGGGATGACGTGTTTTAAATTTGGTATCGATACGCATGGGGGCGCCTCCTCGGCGTGTGAGCCTTGCCGGAGCAAATGCCGTGCCGACCCCTCTGTCCCTTCCCGGCAGAGCGATCACCTTCGTAAAAACGGGGACTTGGAGAAACAAGCTGCGCTGATCGCGCACCGAATTCATGACGATTCCTGAGCTGCCCCACGAAATTCTGAGGGGAAAAGCCGCGCCGATCCGAGTTCGGTCATCGATCAACTCAGATCTCGCGCTGCATCCAGATTTCCGTTTCGCGGACCACGAAGGCCCATTCGGGATTGCGTTCCGGGTCGCGAAGGGTGGTGAGCATCTCGCGAAACGCCTCCGCGTCGGCATCGTAGAACTCGAAGTAGGTAAGGAAATCCCATGCCGAATGCGGTTGATACCGTGCATGAAACAAACGCCTGAAAATCCGATCGGCAACCGTCATACCAATTCGGGTATGGCCTTCACTGCGGGGCCCCACACGAAAAAAAGCCTGCCTTTCGTCCTGCGCCAAAGCCCACCATGCACCACTTTTGGAGATCGGTATCATCACCACGTGACCCAGACGTGGTGTAGCCGATATCGCGACCAACTCGCTGCGCTCGGAGGCGGCGCTGTATTGCAAATGGGTCGTCACGCCTTCCCAGATCAACCCATCGCGAATCGAAGTATCTTCGATCGCACCATCGCATTCCGTTCGCCAGACGCGATCCCCTGCAGCCAATCCACAGGGCGCCCCGGCAATGGTTTGTACCGACACAACCCGGTAGGCCGCGATCTGGGTGGAATCACCCGCCTTGGCTTCAGAAAGAGGGGGACGCTCCGAACGCTCAAAACGCACGAAACGTCGCCCGGGCAGGGCCGCTATTGGATTCATGGTCAACAGAGTTTGCCTCAACCTGGGTGTCAACGTTATCGCCGGCAGGCTTCGAGCTTGTAAACTCGCCACGACTCAATATTGTTGGGGAAAATGACGATGAGACGCCCGTGATCGATGCTCGACGCTTTCTGCCCTGTCTCTTTCTGCCCTGTCTAATGATGGCCGCGGTGTTTTTAACAATACCGGGCCCTGTGCAGGCCGATGACAACGTGGCAGCCGCAAAAAAAGCCTATTCCCGCGGGGATCGCGCCTTCCGCGCCGGCAATTATCCGGATGCTTTGGCGGCGTTTGAAGAGGGTTACAAGCTGAGCGGAAAGGCGCTCTTTCTGCTCAACATCGCCCACAGCAAACACTTGATGAAGGACACCGCGGGGGCGATTGAGTCCTATCGGGCTTTTCTCGAAACCAAACCTGAAGCCGAGGACCGCGAGATCGCTGAAAAAGCGATCGAAGAGCTTTCGGCAGAGCTGCCTCCCGAACCCGCCCCTGCGCCCGAGCCCGAGCCTTATCGTCGAGTTCCCGGGCCGACGACGCCGGAGGTTTCCCAAGGTGCCGTATCGCTAACCGATGCGCCCGCACCGGCAGAGGCCTCACCCGGACTCACTTCGCGCTGGTATTTTTGGGCTGGCCTCGCCGCCGTTGTAGCCGCAGGCGTGGTGGTCGGAGTCCTCGTCAGTGGCGACGAAGACCCCTCCTTTCAAATGACTGGCAACTGGGGAGCCTTGCGCCTGTGAAACACTTTTTCAAACGCCCGGCGTACTCCATTTGCCTTGCAGCCTGTTGTGTTGCGCTTTCAACAGCTTGCGGCGGAACCGGAGAGCTTGCCGCTGATCAAACCGGAGCGGTCGTCGCAGTACACAACGGAGCAGGACTTT
>JAYUPZ010000003.1:0-2489 GCA_043759805.1 Myxococcales bacterium
GGGGAACGCTCGCGGTAGCAGCAGCCATGGCGCGACCGGATCACGGCATTTTCTTTGCGACGCTCGGGGCCGCGTTGCTGCTCGGGCGCTGCGGGTGGAAACCGCTCATTCGATTTGCGGCGCCTTTTGGACTCTTCTATGTCCCGTATTTCCTGATTCGTTATTCGTATTACGGGCGCCTCCTCCCGAACACCTTCTATGCAAAGGCCGGGCATTCGGCGTATTACGAGCAGGGGCTCAAGTACCTCTACTTGAATTTCGTAGGCAGCGGCCTCTGGGCTCTCACGCCGCTCGTTTTGGTGGGGCTCTGGCAAAAGCCACGCACCCTGTGGGACCGATTCGCGTTGCTGTCGTTCCCGATTTTCGGCCTTTACCTGGCGCGCGTTGGCGGCGACTTCATGTACGCACGATTTGTGATCGTGCTCATTCCGTTTCTTCTCTTGTGGGCTGAAAAAGGGTGGCGCCGACTGCTTCTGAAGGGCCACCCGCGCTCGGCAATCGCGCTCACGGCAATCGCCGGCATCGTGATCGTTCCCGTGCGCCTCATCCGTCCGGTGGAGATCTTTCATTTCGTCGCGGATGAGCGCACCTACTACCCGGTCGCGTCGCTCTCTCGAATTCGCGTCGATGCCAGTCACACCCACGTGGGACGCGCGCTTGGCAAAACCCTGGGCAAGCTTGGAACCAAGATCTCGATTGGGAACATCGGCATCATCGGTTACGAAAGTCGGCTGCCGCTGTACGACGAAATGGGGCTCACCAGCCCCGACGTTTCCGCCATGCCGCTGACCGAACGCGGTCGCCCAGGCCACGAGCGCGCCGCAAGCCCGGAACAAATCCTGGCGGCAGACGTCGAACTTGCGTCGTCACCCGTATTCCCTGAACCTTTCGCACAGTTTGGAAAAACCGTCGCAGGGGGGTGGGCGTTTTTTCTCACGCGATATGATCCCAAGATCGTGTCGGCACTCGGCAACAGCAAGTGGACAACCCCGGTCCCTCGATACGAAAACGAGCTGAAAAATGTATATTCAGGAGCGGGCCCCACGCACTGGGCCGACGTCGATTGCGAACTGTGGCACGAGGGAATCTTTTTCTACACGTTCAACCCGGACAGTGCCTACCGGACCCACGGGCAACGATGGCTAAAAACGCTTCGCCCTGGTTTATCCGATGTGTCACGGTTCGCGTGGGGCGACGTGGATCCGGCCTCTGGCGGATGGACACCCGAAGTCATCGAAAATTTTTCACCCCAGTCGGATGGAAAGGTGGAAGCCTGGAAGGCGGCCGGTACGGAGACAAAAGGGTGGCTTGCGACCGGTAGTCAAGGTCAGCAAAATCCGACGTCGGGAAGCGTCGGACATTTTCTCAACACGTATTCAGCCAAGCTTGGCGACGAGGCACAAGGCACGTTTCATTCCGCACCGTTCACGATCACGGGCCCGCTGATAGCCCTGCGGGTGGGTGGCGGCAAAGATCCGCAAAACCTTGTTGTTTCGCTCGAGATCGACCGCGTCACGGTCGCACAGGCCACCGGATGCAATACTGAGTCTCTCGGGTACCGACAGTGGGATATGTCCGAACACGTGGGCAAGCAGGCAAAATTGACGGTGACGGACCGGTCCACGGGCCGATGGGGTCACCTCATGGTCGACGAGATTGTCGCTTGGCGCGCACCGCCGCAGGCACCGCAGAAGTAGTATCGCAGCGCTTGGAGGTGAAGCATACTGTCGACAACGTGTTTGCAGTTCGTGCTGTGAAAGCATCGGTTGTCGCGGTGGCTCTTTTGTCATTCGCGTGTAGCCCCAAAGATATCGAGCTTGTCGAATCACCGGGCGGGATTTACGTCGGCGATGGAACCTGCAATCCCGCGACCCTGCAAGCAGGGAAAGCCGAAGCGTGTCCGATGGATTCGCAATTCAGTTTTGATGCGCCTGGAATGAACTCGAACATTCTGACCACGAATGTCACTAGCCCAAACCAATCTTGCCGACGCAGCTACTGTGGTTCGGGATCCCTGACGAGCAAGGCTACCTTGAAATTCAAGGCCGGAGCGGCTGCAGATCAGCAGATCCTGGTCGCGACATGGCTGTTTCGCCTTGTACCAGAACCCGTGGACATGTTCGGCAAACGCCTGTCCTTTCACGCGTTCGTCGAAAACTTCAGCACGCCGTTGCACGGCCAAATCTTTGTCGTCGTCGACAGCAAATGGATTCAGGTGGTCGACGGTCCTCTCAAGATAAGGGACCTATGGAATGAGATGGGCGGACTGGTTTCGCCCAGCAATCCCCTCCTCGGAATGGATGCGAGCGTGACCGAGATTCCGGTTGCCGAATTTGTGATACAGATCTACCTGCCCGGTCCCGTTGAGTCGGGAGATCTGGAGAACTGGACCGGCGACGTCTTCATCGACGAAATCGGATGGAAATAACGTCGCCAGCCCTGTGGGTGGCTACTTCCAGGTGACGTTGTCGATGTACACGGAGCCCTTC
>JAYUPZ010000004.1:0-11234 GCA_043759805.1 Myxococcales bacterium
TCCGCGTGGAAAAAGCGGACCGGTAAAGATGCCCCGCGTGCAGAAACAGATGCGGACTGGCAGGCCTGGCTGGAGTTCAATCGAGCACAGTTCCTGGCCTATGTTGGACGATATGTAGACGCCATTCACAAAAAGACACCTCACGTGCAGGTGGCAAGCAACTGGTTGTATTCGACCCTGGTTCCCGTAAAGCCGACCCTGGCCGTCGATTTTCTGAGCGGCGATTATCTTGGCAATGCGCCGGTATCCAAGGCGCGCCTTGAAGCACGTTACCTGGCGCAGACGGGAAAGCCCTGGGACCTGATGGCGTGGGGATTCCAGCAATCAAGCCGCAAAGGCGCGGGCCCGGTTTTCAAACCTGCGGTGCAGCTGATGCAAGAAGCCTCCGTGGTTTTGGCGCAGGGCGGTGGTTTCCAGATCTACTACCAACCGACGCGGTCAGGACATTTTGATCCGCGCCTCATTGAGGTGATGAAGCGTGTTGCACACTTTTGTCGGCAGCGACAGGCGCTGTCGCATCGAACCACACCCGTACCACAAGCTGGCGTGTTGTTCAGCGGACGAACGATGTATCGGACCGGAAACAGTCTATTCGGAGGCTGGGGCGCGTTGTCGAATCCGGCGTCGGGCTGGGTCGATTTGCTGGTGGAGAATCATTACTCGGTGGATGTAGTTGCCGATTGGAACCTTGATTTGATTGCACGGACACCGTTGTTGGTCGTTCCCGATTACTCTGAGCTTGATGAAGATACCGTTGCGGCCATCCACGCGCGTCGTGGACCAACAGTGATTTGCGGGGCGGGAAACGTACGACAGTTCTCGGACACTCTCAAGATTCCACTGGTTGGCGAGGCCAAGGAACAACCGTCGTGGTTGGCAGCCGAAGAGGTGCCGGCCGATGCGCAAGGGCCGTGGCAAGAGGTTGAATCTGGATGGGGCGAGGTACTGGGCCTGCGCCATCCATCGACCGATTTAAGCCTGGCGGGCACTCCCGCTGCCATTCGCAGGAACAACATCATCTTGATGCCCGGTCCCATCGGGGGACTGTTCGCGACAAGCCACGCCCCCTCGTTGCGAACGTGGGTTGGCAAGATGCTGGCGCCATTGTTTGAGCCGCGCGTGCGAACGACCGCGCCGCCGACGGTTGAATTGGCTCTACGACAAAAACCCGGGAAGCCGGATGCCGTACTCATTCATCTCGTCAATACTACCGGGATGCAGGTCGCCGATGATTACGCGGCCGTCGATTTCATTGCGCCCCTGTCCACGTTTTCATTGTCATGCAGTTTCAAAAAACCACCCAAACGTGCGACGTTTAATCCCGGCGCGATTGATCTACCGTTGACCTGGAAAAATGGCCGCGCCGAAGTGTCCATTCCCGGGCTGGAGATCCAAGGGATTGTGGTGTTTGAGGCCTAGTCTCTCTTTCAATGCCTGTATGGATAACGTGTCGCGTTGGGCGGTTCCCCTTTGACGTAAACGCGCACACGCCGATGTGAAGCGCGGCGGGCAAGTCGCAACGACTTTGACGCAGCGCTCTTCCGTTCAACGCAATTTTTTGCGACCGCGAGCGACATGTCCCGTCTGTCAACGGAAGTGTAACGTCAACTGGGGACACATATGCCCCTGGCGATGCTACACCACGGCCGAAAATGGAAGCCATGGCAAAAACGGAGTCGAAGTTGTCGAAGTTGATGTTGCGTTCGGGACTATTGTTGGTTGTCCTCGCGATCGGTGCTTGCAATAGCGACGCGGACAGCGGCACCGGCGGGCCAGCGTACGATCGCGTCGTCGACGAGAAGCCGATCCAGGTGTCGGCAAAACGCCAGGTCTTGACCTTGTCGACCGGTGCGCAAGACGAACAAGCGGTCATCCTCAAAGTGCCCGCGGGTGCCGTGCCTACTGGCGTCACGGTCAGTGTGCGCTCGGTGACCGGCCTCCCGAAAAAGACCCGTGCTCCGGTCGGCGATATTGCGATTGAGATCTTGCCCCAGTCCGTCGTCTTCGAGATACCGGTGCGCGCGCGCATTCGCGTGCCCGCTCCGGCCCTGACGAAACGATACGCCGCGGTTCAGGCGCCCAGTGCGGCGTCGTCCGACTTCGTTCGAAAAGCGAACGGTCGGCGGGTCGGTTTGGGCACTGACAGCCAGCCCGATAGCGAGCTTTGGGAAATCGACATCATGAGCGGCGGCGTGTGGGGGGTAGGGGAGCACGAGGTCGCTCTTGGCGCGGTTCTCGCGGACGGCGTGGCTGTCACCGACGAGGTGGAGATCGAAATGGTCGACGAAGAGCAACAGGTCCTGGTGGGTCCAGTCAAAGAGCGCCGGCTGTTGGTGGTTCCCGCGGAGGCCGACGCCGATGTCAGCGCGGCGGTGGCGGTTTCGAGCGCAAACCGCGACCATCGCCTCTTCCGTTTCGACCGCATCGACTCTGCCGAAGTCGCAGTCCCTTACGCACAACCCGAGCCACTGGTTGTCGTTCAACAGGCGAGGCGTAGGGCTCCGGTCGTCGTGCAGACGGTCTCCCCGGCACCCGGCCGAGGCGGCAGGAACGTCCCCATTCCCGCAACCGTGTTACGCGTTTCGCGACCGGCGGTGCCGGAGCCCTTGCCGGCTCCGGTTCGTCCGCGGGTGGTTGTTGTGCAGCCCGTTCCGACCCCCAGGCGAATGCTGACCCCCGTGAACGCGGGTGAAGATGCGGGACCCTGGATGGCAGCGGGCATGGTACGCGCAGCGCGAGCGGGGGTCTCCGTGCCCGGCCTCACCGAGCCTCATCGATTCGTGGAATACGATTTACCCGCGGAAGCATCTGGATACTGGGGCATCGCCGAGATGGCGGACGATCAACCTGCAGAGGGATTGCTGGTCGCAACGCCAACAACCGCCTCGTTCGGCACCGTCGTGGTGGGCGCCTCCGGAGAGCCCGTTGTGGTGAGCGTCCGCAATGACGGCAATGCGCCTGTGGCGATGCTCGGGGCCGCGATCACCGGGCCCGGCGCCAACGCTTTCTCGTTGGTCGCCAACGGTTGCGCGCTGGCGACGCTGACCAACGGCAGTGCGCCCTGCGCGATCTCGATAGCGTTCACCCCCACAACAGCGGGCGACCATCAGGCGGAGCTCCTCATTGCGAGCGGCCGCGACACCGTGACGATCGCTCTTTCGGGCTTGGCTCGTGCTGCAGCAGGGCTAGCTTTAACGCCGCAAGGACCGGACTTCGGTAGCGTCATCACCGGGATGACCGGGCCCGAGCTCGTCCTCACCCTGCGCAACCCGGGTGGCTTTGCGACCGGCGCGCCCACCGTCCGCACCGGAGGCACCCACGCGGCGGAATTTCAGATCGCCCGCAACGGTTGCCAGGCAGCGTTGGCGCCCGGGGACACGTGTACGTTGGGCCTGCGGTTTTCACCCACAGCGCGGGGGATGCGTTCGGGCACCCTGATTGTGGATGCTGTTCCGGGAGGCACGACCCAAGTCGCGCTGTCCGGCCGTGGTCAGGCACCCGGCGACCTGCGCATCGATCCGAGTCCGCATGCCTTCGGCAATGTGCTCGTGGGCACCGGGGGCACAATTCAGGATTTCACCGTCACCAACCCGGGAGACGTGGCGACCGGTCCGATTCAGGTCGGAATCGGCGGCGCGAACCCCGCGGCATTTGCCATTACTACGGACGGATGTGCGACTTCGCTTGCGCCCGCGGCCACTTGCGTCGTGCGCGTCGTGTTTCGTCCGACGGCTGCTGGTGCGGCGTCGGCCTTACTTCAATTGTCGGCCAACCCGGGCGGCAGCACGGCCGCGGCTTTGACCGGTACCGGTCAAGCAGTCGCAGCGTTGGCCTTGTCGCAGACGGCAGTCGATCTCGGTGGCGTGGTGGTCGGCCAAACGGGCACCCCGTCCGCCGTCACCGTGACCAACAGCGGCGGTGTGGCCACCGGAGTGCTGGGGCTGACCCTTGGTGGCGGGGCTGCGGGTGACTTTCGTTTGACGGATGACGGTTGCTCCGGCAACAGCTTGGCGGCTGGCGCGAGCTGCAACGTCTCTGTCACGGTCGTCCCGTCAAGCACCGGTGCGCGCGCCGCAACGTTGTCGCTCGTCGCTACCCCAGGCGGAAACACGTCTATCGCCCTCGCGGCGACCGGGCTTGAGGTCGCAAACCTGGTGTTCTCGCCATCGAATGCCAACTTCGGCTCGGTGCAGGTCAGCACGATGGGTTCCTTGACCCGTTTCACCGTCAACAACGGCGGGGCACAGCCTTCAGGCGTGCCCGCAATCGGCATCATCGGCGTTCACGCGGCCGACTTCCAAATCGCCAGCATGACTTGCCAGACGGCCATCGCCGGCCCCGGTACCTGCACGATTGACGTGCGCTTCACCCCCGGCGGTCCGGGCGCTCGTTCAGCGTCGTTGCAGTTAACCGCAACCCCGGGGGGCACCGCGAACGCCGGCTTGTCGGGCACCGGGTTGTCACCTGCATTGCTTGCCGCTAACCCGGGCGCCGCCACTTTCGGCTCGGTGGTTTCGGGTGGTACGAGTGGTGCCACCACGATCACTTTGACCAACACCGGCGACATGGCGAGCGGGCTCGTCACGTTCGCCTTCGGTGGCGCGAACATGAGCGAATTCACGGTCCTTAGCAACGCATGCGGCGCCAGTCTGCCGGGTGGCGACAGCTGTCAGATCGGCGTTGCCTTTAGCCCCACCGGCACCGGTACCCGCTCGGCCACCTTCACCATCTCCGCGATCCCAGGCGGCATGGTGGACGTGCCGCTGTCAGGTACAAGCCTCGCCCCGTCGGCGTTGGGTGCGGCGCCGGGATCAATTGGTTTCGGTGATCGTCAGGTCGGCACGCCCAGCACTGCCAACCTCGTCACCGTATCCAACAACGGCGGCGTCGTTACCGGTTCGATCACGGCGACGCTTACGGGTCCGCAATCGTCTGACTTCGCCACGACGACAACCTGTGCCACGCTTGCGCCCAACGCGGATTGCAACATCAGCGTCACGTTCACCCCCGGTGCGGCAGGACCTAGGTCGGCGACGCTCACGATCGCCGCCACGCCAGGTGGTACGATTCAAATTCCGATCTCGGGTGCCGGTCTCGCCCCCGCGCTGCTTGCTGTGACACCCACGACACACGGCTTCGGGCCGCAGACGGCAGGCATGACCACGGCGCCAATCGCCTTCACCATCAGCAACACGGGCGGCGTGTCCGCCGGCGCCATCACGACCGTGCTGAGCGGCAACGACCCGGGCGACTTCGCGGTGTCGAGCACGTGCACCACGTTGGCAGGCGGGGCGAACTGCGCAATCAACGTCACCTTCACGCCAGGAACGATTGGCGCACGCAGCGCAACGCTGACGGTGCAGTCTGCTGCGGGGGGGTCGGTGCCGATCGCCCTGTCCGGCACGGGCCTCGCGCCAGCCGCGCTGGCTGTCGCCCCCACGGCGCACAACTTCGGATCGATCACGGTCGGAGGAACGACTTTTCCAACCGGCCTCACCATCAGCAACACGGGTGGTGCCACGACTGGCACGATCTCGGTCATGGTCATCGGGCCGACTGCGGCTGACTTTGCTGCCACCACCGCTTGCACCACGCTGACGGGTGGCGACACCTGCACGGTGAACGTTACCTTCACGCCGGCTGCGGCCGGATCCCGCAACGCCGACCTGTTGGTGTCAGCCAGCCCGGGTGGCACGCGGGTCGTTTCGCTGTCCGGCATCGGACTCGATTCGGCAACGCTGGCAGTCAATCCCGCCACCCTGGTTTTTGCCGGACAGCTCGTCAACACGACCAGCGCCGGCAGCGCGACCACGGTGTCCAACACCGGCGGCAGCCCAACCGGCACCGTCACGGCGGTTCTGTCGGGCACCAACCCCACGAGTTTTGCCGTTACCACGGCGTGTACGACGATTGCGGGTGGGGACAACTGCGCGGTCAACGTCACCTTTACGCCCACCGCCTCCGGGTCCCACACGGCAATCCTGACCATCCAGGCCAGCCCGGGCGGCATGGCGCTGGTGAACCTGTCGGGCACGGGCCTGACGCCCGCGAATCTGGTCGTCAGCCCTTCGCCACACAACTTCGGGACGGTGACGGTCGGCCAGTCGAGCACAACTGAGAATTTCACCGTGACGAACGTGGGCGGGATTGCGTCCGGCGCGATCACGTCGGCGCTTTTTGGCCCCGACGCAGCCGACTTCTCTATCGCCGGGAACAGCTGCGGCGCCGGCCTGGCCAGCAACACCAGCTGTACCATCGGCATCCGGTTAAGCCCACCTGCCAATTCGGCGGCGGTCGCGAAAATCGCCGGCCTCAACGTCAGTGCTAGCCCAGGAGGCATGCCCACGGCAACGCTGAACGGCACCGTCAGAGATATCGCCGTTTACGTTTCCACCATTGGCAGCGACAGCAACCCCGGCAGCAGGACACAGCCCAAGCTATCGATCCAATCTGCCGTCAGCACCGCGGCGGCCGGCGGATACACCCAGGTCCGGGTGACGACCGGAACTTTCAGCCGTACGAATGGGGGTATTTCCGCCTCGGCGACGGCGGGCGTCGACATCGCCAACGCGCTCACGCTCTCGGGTGGGTGGGCGGTCGATTTCTCTTCGGTCATTGGCACCTCGACGCTGAACGCGGAGAACCAAGCCGACCATGTGATCAGGATCTCGGCCTCGAACGTTTCACTCCGGGACCTAATCATCGACAGCGGCTACGCAGACGGTACGGTTTTCGAGGCCTACGGTGGAGGCATCTTGATCTCGGGAAGCGGGCAGATCACCGACATCGAGATCCTGCGCGTGGTGGTCCGCGATTGCTATTCGTACCGAAATGGTGCGGGTTTGTACGCCTACAACACGCGGCGCCTCACCATCGCCGAATCGCAATTCCTTTCCAACGCGACCGACCCCACCTTCGGCGCGGGTGGCGGCATCACCCTGGATAGCGTTTTTGACGCCAACGTGCGCGACACCGTGATCGATGGAAATTCCGGTGGCCCCTCCGGCATGTCCGCGCGGTTTTCTTCCAACCTGACCATCGAGCGCATGACGTTTTTCAACAATGCAGCCACGTCGGTTTCAGGCCTTTGGTTGTATGGCGGTACTGGCTTCACGATTGTGCGGGATTCAAGCTTCGAGGAGCTAGGCACCGCGCTTGCTCTCGGCGCCGATACCACCATTTCCAACTTGACCATTCAGAACAACGTCTTCACAGGAAGTCCAGGGACCGCGATCCTCGATAACGTCGCCGATTTGCAGGGGTACACCATCACCAACAACCGCTTCAACCTGGCCACGGTGCAAACCCTTTATCAGCGCAATACCAATAGCGCCTCGACCCCGCCCACCGCGGGAGGGCTTGGGATTCTCAATACCCCGGCGCACGCGAACCACGGTGCCGAGGTCGCGTCGGGCAACTCGGCGTTGTGAAGGCGTACGAATGGTCGAGATTTGGTAAGCTGCTCAGCCAGATGTCAGGCATGAGCCGGTTCCGAGTCCCTGTTGTGTTTCTATTCCTTCTCATGCTTGCGGCTCGTCCGGCGATGGGCGCAGACCCCAAGGCGCAGGCGACCCCGCATGTGCAAAAGGGGGCTGCGGCCTATCGGGATGGCGATTACGTGAAGGCGCTGCAGGAGTTTGAAAAGGCCCACGCAATTTATCCGTCCCCGAAATTGC
This sequence comes from Myxococcales bacterium, assembly GCA_043759805.1. GTDB lineage: Bacteria > Myxococcota_A > Polyangia > Fen-1088 > Fen-1088 > JAWXBF01. Next base: position 7,677 of record JAYUPZ010000004.1, read on the forward strand.
TGTTCAACCTTGCACAAACCCATCGGGCGCTGGATCGCATCACCGAGGCCTTTGTCGAGTATCGGGAGTTCCTCTCGAAAGCGACGGACGCATCGGCCGACACGCGGCAACTGGCCGAGCAGGCAATAACGGAATTGCGAGGGCGGATCGCCTTCGTCGATATCGACAGTGTTCCTTCGAATGCGGCGGTGAGTGTGGACGGGCGCAGTTTCGGTAAGACGCCAGTGGAAGGGCTGCCGCTCACACCCGGGCCGCATCAGCTCGCTGTCGAGGTCACCGGATTTGAAATGTATCACCGGCGACTGGAGCTTGCAGGTGGAAAGACGACGGTTGTGCAGGCCGATTTGAAACGGCCGCGATCGCTCCAGTCCGTTGAATCTCCGGGCGCCACGGCAAACGTACTGCCGACCTCGGCATCGACTCCGGAGGTGACGTCGGAAGCGTCGCTTATCAACGGCGCCGACCCCGCGAAAGATTCCGGCGAGACAGATTCGCCGTTTTACTCTACGTGGTGGTTCTGGACGGTGGTCGGAGGTGTTGCGGTTGCAGCGGTGGGATCGGCGTTGTTGTTGCAAGGCGGTGGCGAGCGCAGCGATTGCCTTAACATCGAACCGTGTGTCAAAGCGGGGCCCTGATGCGCGGACGGTCAGCTTCATTGTCAGCTGCGTCGTTGGCACTCATCGCGAGCACGTTCCAAACAGGTTGCAAAAGCACCGATGCCGATACGGGAACGACCGTGGTGGTGGATGTCTGGAGCGATCTAAGCGTTCCGGAAGTGATCGACCTCGTGGAAGTTGACGTGGACGGAACGGTCAAAGCCTTTCGACCAACCGGGGGTGGCGATTTGCGATTGGTCGCGACAATGGCGGTAATCCCACGAAGCGCCTCCGACGCGAGCTTTACCGTGGTTGCTCGCGGTTTGATTGGCGGAAGCGTTGTGGTCAGCCAGAGAGCGACGGTGATGTTTGAATCGGGGAACCGTCAACGATTGGTGTTGGGACTGATGCTGCAATGCCAACACCACGAAGTTTGTGCGCAAGACAGTACCTGTGAAGTGGGGTCTTGCGTTTCACTGGCGACGGTGGGCGTGAGGTCGGCGTATGACGAGACAGACGAAGTGCAACCGAAAGGTGTTGACGCTGGTGTCGGTGGAATGGGTGGTGGGGAAGGTGGTGCGGCAGGCATGAGCGTAACCGGTGGTACGAATGGTGCCACCGGTGGAGCCGGGGGCTCAAATACCGGCGGCACCGGGATGGCTACCGGAGGATCTGGCGGCACAAGCGGTGTGTTGTTGCCGCCGCCCGGTGCAATGCGCTGTGCAAGCAAGGTGTTCGCTGGCGACACCGGGGCCTGTATTCTGACCGACCTGGATGCGCTCGTTTGTTGGGGAAACAACGTCAATCGCAATCTCGATTGGCGGCAACCGGGGATTCCGATGGAACCAGTCGTCGTCGAGAAAAATCGAGTTTTCAAGGTTGCGCTTGGAGGCAATCATACGTGTTATTCCTCGCTCGAGAACAATCAGGTGTTGTTGCGTTGCTTCGGCAGTGACCAGGCAGCGATAGGAAACGGAACGACGTCGTTGCGGCCGCTGGAGACTCCTTTCGTTCACGCCGCAACAAACTACAATGGGGTTATCGCGGGTCTCGCTCACACCTGCGTTTCCGATTCGAATTTAGATGTTTATTGCTGGGGCAACAACAGCTTCAAGCAAGTCAGCGAATCGGTCTCGCCTCAGATTGCGATGCCCACGCGTTTGAACGAAGATCCGTTTAATCCGATTAGTCTGGTAGCGGGATCAACGCACAATTGCATTTCCCATGGATCAGGGGATCTTTATTGTTGGGGCAACAACAACACGCAGCAGATCGGTGATAAGGCCTTGCTCGGCAACACGGTTTCCAAACCGACTTTCATTTCTGCGGTGGCATCGCCCGTCCAGACCGTATCATCGGGGGTAAGGGCCAATCACACCTGTGCTCGGTCCGGGAACCCGGGTCGTTTGCTGTGCTGGGGCAGCAACGAATACCGGCAGGTGTCGGGTACAAGCAACTTGCCATCGGTTGCTGTGCCGACGGAGGTTTCCCTTCCCGTTGCCATCACGTCGCTTATGAAGATTGCGACCGGGGCTTCACACACCTGCGCGCTTGCCAACTCCCGTGTGTTCTGCTGGGGCAGCAACCAGTTTGGGCAAATCGACGGAAGCCTTCCAGACGATGTCATCAAATCACCCATCGAGTTAACCAGTCTTGGCAAAGACGTTCGGGACATCGCAATTGGGCAACACTTCACTTGCGCCGTCAGAGAAGATAAATCGGTTTGGTGCTGGGGTTATAACCAACAAGGCGAGAGCACGGGTCAAGCGTCGTTCGCAAGAATGAAATCTCCCGTGGCAATTGTCGGGAAATGCTTCTGAGTTCCCGACGCAGGTGACGAACCGAAATCAAACGTCTAGAATGGCTTCCCTTGGCCGATCTGCTCTTCCCCGGGACCGTTCTCGCTGACACCTATCGCATTGAAAAATGCATTGGACGCGGTGGTATGGGCGAGGTCTACCTTGCGTCGCACGCACGGCTCGCGGGACGCTATGCCGTCAAGGTTCTGCTCGGCGAGATAGCCACCAGGCCCGACGTTTTTGCACGCTTCAGGCGCGAGGCCGAGGTGACCTCGTCGCTGCGTCACCCCAACATCGTGGGGGTTGTCGACTTCAACCTCACGCCAGAGGGAAATCCCTTCCTGGTCATGGAATTTCTCGACGGCCACGAACTTGCCGACGAGCTCTCCACGCGCGGGGCATTGCCCCTACCCGAAGTGGTCGATTGGATTGGCCAGGCGTCCTCGGCCTTGGCGGCGGCTCACGCGAACGGCATTGTTCATCGCGATCTCAAGCCTGCGAATCTTTATCTTGTTCGCTACGCCGGTGCGGTACGCCCCGTGTTGAAGGTTGTCGACTTCGGCATCTCGAAAGTCCGCGAAGCCACCACCAGTTTGACGCAAGACATGACCGTCATGGGCACACCACAATACATGGCACCCGAGCAAGCCCTCGGGAAGGTGAACGAGATCGATGCCCGTACGGATCAATTTGCGCTTGCTGCAATAACCTATGAGATGTTGGCAGGACACGCTCCCTTCAGAGGGGATTCGATCCAGGCGCTGTTGTATCAGGTGGTACAGATCGTTCCAGATCCTTTGAATAAGATCATCCCGGCGGTGCCGGAGCAAGTGGCTGCAGTCGTCGCCAAGGCCATGGCGAAGAAGCCCGCCGATCGATTCCCGAGTGTCGCCGACTATTTCACGGCGCTTTCACACGCAGCCCTTGGGTTGTCGCCGCTGGGAGCCGACGCTGCATTGCGCTCGTCCGGTTCGGTGGTATCCAGAACGGCACTCGGCGCCACCCGTGCCATGCCTTCTTCGAGCAGAACCTTGCTTCTCAAGGCCGATACGACGCTCGGCGGTTCGGCGCGCGAACAAGCCAACGACGCGGGTGATGCGTTTGACAGTAGAGCCGTCACCGTCAATCGTGGCAAATGGGGCCTGTTTGCAGCGGGGATCGCG
>JAYUPZ010000005.1:0-11213 GCA_043759805.1 Myxococcales bacterium
GTTATCTGATCAAGAACCAGCGCGAAGTCACGACCAAGGTGGGACCGTATCGCGAGTTGATCGAGCAAACCCGAATCCGTTTTGAGGAAATTCAGGGCGGCTATCGCGCAAGCAAGTACGATGCCGCCGGACGCAACCTGATGGTCGAGGGCTTGTTGAAGCGACTTCTGGAACAGATCGACGCTGACTAGCCGTGTTACATCAACATGACGGACTTGAGTCCGCTGGCAGCGAACCGAACCAGCAGGCTCGACCGTAGTACGGTTTCAATTTTGCCCCGACCGTGATCGGGGTGATGAAGCACTTCACCGACCCGGTAGCGGCGTTTGGGATCAAAATCAATGACATCTGTAGCTGCGTAGATGGCGTCGTTCGCGGCCTGTTTCTTCGCCTTTTCCACGCGATCCCGTTCTTCAGCCCGCTGGGTGATAGCCCGATCATGCGACGCCGCAGAGTTCTTGGCGGCCTCAGCTGCGGGAGCGCGGGCAGGGCCAGTCCGATAGGTGTGGCGCGCCTTGCAGACGCCGCACACCACCTGTTTGGGATCGGTGCCAACCATGGCGACGATGCTGTGGGTCGTGGATTCCTTGCACACACCACACCAGGCATCAATGTCGTCACCGACGGTAGATCCCTTGCGCGGGGTGACAGCGCCGCTGTGGCGCCAAGAGACACCCGTGATCATGCGTTCGCCAACCTCGGAGACACCCGCTCGACGATCCGGCGTGCTCGCGGAAATCGATGCGATGCGCGGCAGCAATGTTGCCAGTCGGCGCAGATCGCGCACCTTCCGGCCGAAATTGCGATCCAGCTTCATCCGATCCATCTCGGACAGCGTGACTTCGAGTGCCTGATAACGTAGGCCGATTTCTTCCACGGCAAGGTGCACCTTTGTCAGGAACTCCCGATCGTCTTTACGATCTTCAGCGGCGTGGACCATAAAGGCCACTTCTTCAACTTGTTTGCGAAACGACTCGTCCTCGGCTGCCATGGTCTGTTGGGTTTCTGGTGGAGACGACACTTTTAGCGTCTATTCCCATTGGAGGGCAAGGGCGTGTAAGGTTCTGGCGAACAATAACCCTGCGCTTGACTCGGAGTAGCGATTCATGACCCAACGAGCTTTCACCCCTATCTCGGCAACTCTGGCGTGTTTACTGGCGTTTTCGCGGGTTTCCTTCGCTCAGGCCCCCGCCGCGGCCCCCGCTGACCCGGATGATGTGTTGACCCCTGCTTCGGTCGCTCCGCCAGCAGACGCCGATTGGATGGCCCCCGCGGCCGCGCCGGCCCCGGCTCCGACCGCGACTCCGACCCCGCCAGGTGAGCCTACAGCAGCCGCCCCTGCGGACGACTACGCAGCCCCGGACTCCGCCACAGCCGATCCGGCGACCGAAGCGCCTGCTGCGACGGCGGGTGCAGCGGAGGGTGCAGAGGCAGAGTCGGCCGTGGCAACGGATGCCGCCACCGAGGATCAGTACCTTCCCGAGGATGTCAGCCTACACCTGAACGCGTTGCCATCGCTCTCGGGTCCTGTGGGTCTGTTGCGCGTGTCCACCGCCGATACGGGACCGGTCAACCATCTGCGTCTCGGGTTTCGCGGGGAATACTTCAGTGGCAGCGACGTGCTCATCAAGGGTGATGAGGATGTGCGGCTTCAGGGCACCTTCGTGCTTGGCTACACACCCATTGAACACTTGGAGTTGTTCGGAGGCTTCTTCGGTTCGTCGAATCGCAATCGTCGCGTTTGCACGGGCGGCACCTGCATGAGCGAAGCGAACCGGGTCGATCCGGAGATCATCAAGTCGATTGGCGATCTGATGTTGGGCGGCAAATACGCGCAGCCCGTTGGAACGGGTGTATCGATCGGCGGCGAGCTTGGCTTGCGACTGCTGTCGTCCGTTGCAGGATTGTCGCTTGATCCCTCGGCGACATCACTGTGGTTCAAGGGCATTGCGTCGCTCGATTTCAAAGAGCGCAGCCAGATCCCGTTGCGCACGCACATAAACCTTGGCTATTACATCGACAACTCGTCGAACTTGCAGAGCTACAAGGGTATCACGCAGTCTTCCGAGCTGGTCTCAAGCTTCGCTTTCGGCATCGGACAAAACCGGTTTCGCAGCGCGATCGGCCTTGATGTCCCTCTCGATCCTGTTTCACCGAATCTCTTTGTACTTCCGTTCGCCGAGTACCACCTCGAGGCCGTCACGGCTGACGCCAATCCGGCCTTTGCCGAGTTCGACACGCCCGCGTGCGCTGGTTCAAAGTGCGTTAATAACCGTGACCAGCAGTGGGCGACGCTCGGTGTGCGGGCGTTGCTGCCCTCTGGTTTCGCACTGGAATTTGCCGTGGACATCGGAGTCCGCTCGGTTGGCTTTCCCTATGGCACGCCGATGGCGCCATACAACATCGTCCTTGGTGCCATGTTGCCGATCGATCTCAATCGCATTGGTCGCACGCGCGTCATCACCCGCAAGGTGGAATCGCAGGACGAAACGCCGGCCGCCGTCGCCACCAGTGAGGGCGTCGCGACGGGATCTGTTGTCAGCGCCAATGGCGGCGTCCCTGTCTCGGGTGCAATCATCGGCGTGGCGGGTCGACCGCAATCGCGCGTCGCAACCGATCCGGACGGTGCCTTCCAGAGCCATCCTTTGCCGCCCGGCGAGGTGGATCTTGAAATCACGGCATCGGGTTTCGCTCCGCAGACCGTGCGCGCCGAGATTGCCGCTGCGATGTCCACAGAAGTTCGTGTGGCACTCGTTCCTTCGATTACCGACGTCGAGCTCTCGGGCAAGATCACCAGCACGACGGGCAGCGGCGTCGCGGGCGACGTAATCTTCTCCGGACCTTCGGATGCCAAGGCGACGGCCGATGCCTCGGGGGCCTTCACGATTCGCGTTGCACCGGGCGTCTATCAGGTTCGTACGGATGCCGGCGGCCATCTGCAACGGGAAATGCAGGTGACAGTGCGCGATGGTTATACCCAGCCTCTTGCATTCGTCCTGCGAAAGCGGACGGGCCGCGGGACAGTCATCGTCGGCAAGAAGTCGCTCTCGGGTGGTACCGGAATCGCCTTCAAGGGTGATACCGATCAACTGACGCCAAAGGCAGAAGCCGTTCTGGACGAGGTGGTGGATGCGCTCGTGACCCATCCGGAGATTCGGCGTCTCGAGATCCAGACGCACTACGACAGCGGAATGGGCACCGATAAGGCCATGGCCCTGACCGAAAAGCAGGGCGAGGCCATCGTGTCGTATCTCCGCAAGCAGGGGATCGATCCCGGTCGCATGAACGTGGCCCCAAAGGGTGCAACGCAGCCCAAGGTTCCGAACATCGGCGAAAAGAACCGCCGCAAGAACCGCCGCGTCGAGCTGCGGCTGCTGTAGGCGCCTGAAACCGGGTCAGCCGGGCTTTATCCCCACGTCCGGTTTATACTGGCCCACATGACGTGGTTGGCGAAGGTCAAGGAGAGCGTCGCAAGGCTTTTTGGAGGCTTGAGCGTTGAGCGCCTGAGTCGCACGGTGGCTCTCTTGCCGCTTGGCTTTTTCGTCGTGCAATACATCTTCATGGCGATCATCGTGCCGGAGCCCTCCTGGCAGCCGGTGTTGTTCGGCCTTGCAGCGTGCTACCTCGTCGCGTTTCTCGGCGTGGGATCCGAGTGGTTCTGGGGTCGCTGGTATGCGAGGGGCCTTGGATGGTGGGGAACGCTGGTGGGAGCAGGCATGCTCCTGCAGAATTTTGTTCCGGTCTTCATGATCTTCACGGGCATGCATCTGCTCGTCGTCTGGATGTTAAGCGGCGACAAGGTCGCAGCCCTTTATGATGCCCGGCAGGACTGGCGACAGCAGTACGGACTCGACGAGCCCGGTGCCGCCCGGGTCGGCAAAACCGTCACACGGGCGGCTGGCTCCTTGCCGCTGCTTTTGTTCTGGGCGCTTGCACCCCGACAGGATTCGCTGGCTGCTCTCGGGTCTCGTTCAATTGGACTGGTTGTCATCCTGGTCCCCCTGCTGGCAGTGACGGGCCTTGCCTTGCACACGCGGATGCGCAGCGCAGGGGTTTTGGTACTGGCTGCCGGTGCCTGTATCGGGCTTGCTTGTTCCTGGTTGTTCCGCGGTCCCACCGACGCGCAGGCCATGATGGGCATTGTCGGCAGCGGATTGTTGCTCGCATCCGTGCTACCGTTCGCGCGCCCGATAGCCGCCTTTCTGCGCGGTCGGTGAAATTGCCTCGCCTCGACCGCTTCATGAACAGACTCGTCGCTTTTGCCCTTTGCGTGCTCACAATCGCTGCATGCCGGAAAACGGACGCCGAACCGCCAACCCGTCTTGCTCTCGATGCTGCCGTTGCGAAAAGGTCAGATGACCCGAACGTGACGGTGCTAGCCGAAACGGTGGTTGCCCTGTTTCGTCGTACGATACGATCTCCGGTGAGGCCGAGGATGTGGCATCGCCGGCGCTGGTCGCGGGAAAGCTGGCACACGAACAGTTGCAAGAGGCACTCACAACCCTTGCCGGACAGATCGAGGCTTCGCCCCGTGCCCTGGAACTGCTGCTTGGCTTCCTTTCCCGTCCCGGGATCAAGGAGATTGACCAGCTGGCGTTCGGCGAATTGTTGCTCGATTTGCCTGCCAGCGGCGACATCGATCAGTACCTTCTAAAACTCGATCAGACGATTGGGCGCTTCGAGGCAGAGCTCCCTTCGTCGATGGGCGGGGCGGTGACCCGCGGACTCGAAGCACGCCCGCAGTGGGAATCCTATACAAAGATGCTGGCAGATGATCCCGCACTGAAGGAAACAGCGTCCGCCTATGCCGGGGAGCTGGCGGCCCTGTCCGAAAGTGTTCGCGGCAGTACGCAATCGTGGAAGGACGATGCCCTGCAACTGACCGGACGAAAATTGCCTGCCAAAACCGTCGTGTTGACCTTTGACGATGGACCGCATGCGCGATTCACGCCTGCCATTCTCGATATACTGCAAAGGTACCGGGTTCCCGCCGTTTTTTTTGAAGTTGGTCGCAACATTAAACAGTTTCGGCCAGCACCAAGAGTGTCCTCTCCGCTGGCCACGTCCTGGCGAACCACAGTTTCACCCACGCGTTCTTGCCGAAGCTCACACCCGAGCTCATCGCAACCCAAATTGGTGATACGAATACCGCCCTGCGAACCTGGATGCCTTCCGCGCCGGTGTTATTCCGACCGCCGTACGGTGCAAAAAATGCGAAAGTCCTCGACGCGGCAGCAAAGCTCGGCATGACGACCGTTTTGTGGAATGTCGATTCACTCGACTGGGCCGACCCCTTGCCGCGCTCAATTCAAAAACGGGTGCTCGACCAGGTAACCAAGGCCGGTCGGGGCATCGTTCTATTTCACGATATACACGGACGTACCGTGGTTGCCCTTCCCGGTATCATTGAGGCGCTGCAACAAGATGGATTTCGTTTTGCCAGCTGGAATGGACAAGCGTTTGTGAGTCCGGAATCGGGGCGTGGCGTAACGATCTCGCCAAGCGATGCGGTAGCCACGCCAGCGCCACTTTTTCGCGAGAGTTTCGCCGTGGTCGATGGAATCGACAACTACTCCAGCTGGCACAAGCTGGGGCACGCGGTCAACGATGCTCGCACCGTTCGCGATGTCCTGATCGATGAACTCGGCTTCAAACCGCAAAACGTAAAGCTGCTCGTCAACGAGGCCGCAACGCGAACCGCCATTCTGAGGGCGTTGGGGAAGATCTTCGCAAGGTGGAAAAAGAGGACCGGGTGTTGGTCTTTTTCGCTGGCCACGGTGCAACCCGAGCACTGCCAAACGGCCGCGATCTCGGATACATCGTTCCCGTCGAGGCCGATCGCGAGAACTTTGCGAGCGATTCGATTTCGATGACCCAGCTGCAAGATGTGAGTGACGGCATTGCTGCCAAACACCTGTTCTTCGTGATGGATGCGTGTTACAGCGGCCTCGCGTTGACCCGCGCGGGCTCGTCGGTTGCGGGTGGGGGAGGACGCGAGAAATATCTGCGTGAAATCACGAGTCGTATTGCGCGTCAGGTGTTAACCGCCGGAGGTACCGACGAACAGGTTGCCGACAATGGGCCTTCGGGTCATTCGATCTTCACCTGGACCTTGTTGCAAGGTCTGCGTGGTCAAGCGGACATGGATAGCGACGGAATCATCACGGCGCCGGAGCTGGCGGCGTACGTTGGGCCGGGCGTTTCGACGCTGTCGAGGCAGACGCCCGCGTTTGGAAACTTGCCAGGAAGTACGGGTGGAGACTTTGTATTCGTATTGCGAGACGTGGGTGACTACCTGTCCGGAAGCGTCGCGCCCTCGGATAAAAAGGGCGACGCACTCAACAGGGAGCTCGAAAAAGTTCGTGCAGAGATCGCGGCTGAAAGGGCACGAAATGCTCAGTTGCAGGCGCAGCTCGACGCAACCCAGGCACAATTGCAAGCTGCCGCGCGTGGTGAGGCCCGGCCGGATCTGGCGCCGTCTTCCAACCCGCTGGCGGATTCGAAAGGCAAGGTCGAGGAGGGAATGAGCGAATACAAGGCGGGTCGCTACGCCGAAGCGGTTGAAGCTTTTCGCGCCGCCATCTTCCTCAATCCTGCCAACGTTCTGGCTCACAACAACCTCGGCTTTGCGCATTTCAAGCTGGGTCACATCGAGGAATCGGTGGTGTGGTTCGAGAAAACAATCGCATTGTCACCGGGCCGCGCGGTTGCGTACTGGAATGTGGCCGATGCCTACGCGCAGCTTGGACAGTCGGAACGGGCTCGCGTTGCGTACGCAAAGTACCTTGAGCTGCGTCCCGATTCGCGTCTCGCGGAGGATGTTCGCTCAAAGCTTGCGGCCTTGAAGCCTGCGGTGGAAAAGGTACCGTAGGTATCCTTGCGGATGGTTGGGTTTACTTGGGACATTTTCGAGCGTGAGTCGAAGGGTCCGGGGTAGAGTGTTTGGCGGCGAATTGCCCGACCCCGATGAGTTCTTGCAATATTGGAATAGTGATCTAAAATTGCAAAAGTGATTCCCAGGATGCTGCGACATGTCGTCGCTCGATTGCACTCAGGCTATCCGGCTATTGCCGTTTATGGACCGCGTCAGTCGGGCAAAACGACCTTGTGCCGCCAGTCTTGTCCTGCGCTCGCCTATGTGAATCTGGAGAGCCCAATTGAACGGGCCGCTTTTGCCGATGATCCTGCCGGCTTTCTTTCACGCTTTCCGAAGGGCGCGATCCTCGACGAGGTACAGAATGTTCCCGAGATATTTTCCTACCTCCAGGTTCATATCGATGCCGGGAGTGAGGCGCGCTGGGTGCTCACTGGAAGTCAGCAGGTGGCTCTGGGCAGCGAGGTTAGCCAAAGCCTCGCCGGTCGCGTCGCGCTTCTGGAACTTATGCCTTTTTCAATGGCCGAACTTGAGCACGTTTCAGCACGGCCAACTCGATTCGTCGACGCCGTATTAAAGGGTGGTTACCCGCCGCTTTTTGATGAAACGCGCTTGCTTGAACCGGCGCGTTGGCTGGAGGACTACATCGGGACCTTTGTGAACCGTGACGTTCGCCAGTTACTGGACGTTCGAGATCGCATTGCCTTTGATCGGTTTGTGCGCCTGTGCGCAGCAAGAACGGCCCAGATTCTCAATACGGCCGATCTCGCTCGTGACGCGGGCGTCGATCACAAAACGGCCAGCGCATGGCTCTCCGTGTTGGAAGCGTGTTACATTATCGTTCTGATTCAACCGCATCACGAAAACTTTGGGAAGAGGGTCATCAAGAGCCCAAAGCTATTCTTCGTCGACTCGGGACTTGCCTGTCGATTGATGAATATTTCGACGTCTGAACAATTGCGTTTGCATCATCTGTGGGGAGCGCTCGGTGAGACCTGGCTCGTGGGCGAGGTCCAGAAGGCTCGCAGTCACCGTGGGGAAAGGCCGGGGCTTTGGTACTGGCGCTCGGGTGATGGTATCGAAGTTGATCTCATCATCGAACAGGGGAACGGTTTGATCCCGATCGAATGTAAGGTTTCTGAGTCTCCCTTGCTCGACGCCGCGAAGGGGATTCGCAAGTTGCGCACGTTGGCCGAGACGCGGAGTCGCCAGCAGGTGTTACCCGGTCTCGTGCTCTATGCCGGTGACGAAGCGCGTCCGGTCAGTCCGGATCGTTTTGTTCCGTGGTCGCGAGTTGACGAGGCCGTTACGGAATCGATTCGTTGAAATAAGGCACGTAACGCTCAGGGCCCCGGCCAGGCCAGTGCGGCGATCTGTTCTGCATTCAGGGCAACGTCGTAGAGACGAACTTCGTCGATCGCGCCGTCGAGGTTCTCGGTCACGTCGTTTTCGTTGATTCCGGCGCCCATCGTGAACGGGGTTTTGTCCGAGAAGGGTGGAAATCCAACGTCATGGAACGCAACGGGTTTTCCATTGACGAATCCGTACTGGGTGAGGCCGTCGTGAGTCATTGCAACATGTGTCCAGCGTCCTGTGGGAAAAGCCACCGTGGCGTCGCTGTAGAAAAAATTCATGCCAACGCGGACCGTTCCGCTGTGGGAAATCCCAAGAAAGAACATCTCAAGTCGCGTTCCGGCCTGGTGACGCTGAAACAAGGCAATGCTGCCAATCGGGGAAAGGAGTCGTCGTACGAATACCCATGCCGAGATCGATACAGTGTTGTGGATGTCGATTTGGACTACGCTGTCCGAATACGGGACGTTGACCCACCCGTCGATGCCATTCAGTCGCAGAGCGGTCCCCCTGTGACCCGTCTCCCACACGGCGGCGGTATCGATCATGCCCGGCGTCATCGTTCCTTTCATGACGGTACCCGTGTTGCGGTTCCCCGAGCTGTCCTTTACCACCGAGCCCGCGGCATCGTCGAACACCATTCTCCGATTGGTTTGGGGAGATTGCACAGCACCTCGTCACGCCTCAAACCGGCGAAGTAAGCCGTATCGTCGACGATCCGACCGGTCCCCGGGCCCGTGTTCGGAGTACCGCCGCCGGATCCACCAACCCCGCCGGTGTTCGGAGTTTCACCCGTCGAGCCACCCTCCACCCCGGTGTTCATCAGCCCGCCGCCCACTTTCCCCCCCCGCACCGGGTTCAAACATCTCACGCGGACTGATGCAGGCCAGGAAGAACGTCAGCACAAGAAAGCGAGGCGCGATGCCAAACATCGTATTGAGATTACAACGATTGGCAGCGCGCCTTCGGACGAACCCATAAACGCCGGGTCACGGACGCGAGCGTTTCGGGTTCGGTCTACTTCTCCACTTTTTTTGGTGGCGGCGATTCGAGCTGGGCCCTCAAGCTGGGTCACATCGAGGAATCGGTGGTGTGGTTCGAGAAAACAATCGCATTGTCACCGGGCCGCGCGGTTGCGTACTGGAATGCGGCCGATGCCTACGCGCAGCTTGGACAGTCGGAACGGGCTCGCGTTGCGTACGCAAAGTACCTTGAGCGGCGTCCCGATTCGTGTCTCGCGGAGGATGTTCGCTCAAAGCTTGCAGCCTTGAAGCCTGCGGTGGAAAAGGTGCCGTAGGTATCGTTGCGGTTGGTTGGGTTTGGGTGGCACTGGATTTGCTCAATCGAAATCCATGGCAATCTTCAAAAATTGGAAATTCGGATTCATCCTTGTGTTTGGTGTGTTTGTGCTGGTTCGACCTTCACCCGCGTCGGCAGATGAGCTTTCAATGTGGGGTGATCCAACGGCGATCGTTACAGCGCGGCCCGAACCCGTAAAAAAGTGGTACCAGCGGCAAATGGCGGCTGCGTACGGAGCGTCCATTGCGTCCGCGGTTGTCGGCGGCCCTGTGCCGTTCCTCGTAACGGCAGGCTTCGCACCTCCTCTCGTACACGCGGTGCACAAGAATTACGCTGGAACGGCTGCCTCCTTTGGAGTTCGGGCGGTTTTGGCGGGGACCGTACTCGCCTGGGCGGATGCCGATTGTTTTAGGCTTTTGGTCGGCTATGGCGAGGAGGACGCCCGGCCAGCCGCTTGTGATTTTTTCGAAGCTGCTGCGATTCTCAGCCTAATCGCAACACCCGTTGTCGACTTCGTCATGGCCTACGAAACACTTCCGCCGGTGAAACTTGGAGTTCTCGTCCGGCCACCCGTCCGCAAGAATCCGGCCTTCTTTGGTGTGGGCGGTGTGTTCTAATTTCTACCGACGATCGTCAAGCGTTCGACAGATTCGTCGAGTTTTCAACACGCCAAGCCCATTCGTTCTGGCAAGGAGGTGAAGATGTCTTTCGTGAAGTCGGTTTTCGTTTGCGCAGCAGGCCTGTTGCTCGCAGGTTGCACTGAGTCCCCTCACGCATCGTCTCCGTCGGGCGGGGCAAGCGCGCAAACAACAGGTGGCTCGGACGCAACCGGTCGAGACACTGGTGGCACGCCGGGGAGAACGGGCGGCACGTTTGGTGACACGGATGACGCGCCGGGGAGAACGGGCGGCACGTCTGGTGACACGGATGGCAGGCCGGGGAGAACGGGTGGCGCGTCTTCTGTCAAGGCGGCAAATTGCCGGGCCTGGTTGGCGGCTCGTCACCAACAGGGTGTAAACCGGCCGAGGATGGGTTCTCAGCGCGAAACATGTGGAGGCCGTCAGGTCGCGTCGTGCAGTACGTTTACCATCCGAAGCAACCCGATACCTGCGGCGACAACCTGACCTACAGAAGGAACGACACCGATATCAATTTTCAAACGGGTACGTGGCATACGATACAACACCGGGTTGTCATGAACGACTACGGAAAGACAAACGGTGTGCTACAGGCCTGGTTCGACGGCACGCTGGCCCTTGATGATCAGGCGCGAGAATGGCGCGTGGCCAGCTTCGAGTACGAAGGCATTGACTCTTTCTACTTTTCCACCTTCTTTGGCGGCGGTGATTCCAGCTGGGCGCCTTCGGAAGCGCAGGTCGTCGACTTTGACGACATCGTGGTTTCGACCGGGTCGGAGTAATCATCCCGTATAAACGCCTCCAGTTTGGACTTGGGCGTTTTTAAATCGAGGGCCTTGGCGACCGCGGCAAAGCGCACGCTGCTGCTGTGATTCTCTTCGAGGGTGGCCAACAGTGCGGCCGTCGTACCTTGAAAGCACTTCGCGAGTGCCACAAAATTCACGGCACCGCCCGTGAAGAGGTCGTTCATTTCGCGAACGTTTCGCCGCAATGTCTGCAGGTTTTCGCTCTCGGGCAAGACAGAAAGGGGAGGCATTGGGGCAGGATAC
>JAYUPZ010000006.1:0-5297 GCA_043759805.1 Myxococcales bacterium
CGGGCCGCCGATGTTCAATGACAAGCGCGCAGAACGCTGTGTGTTTCGGTCCCGGTTGTCGGTAAACAAACGCAGATTTTCGTCACTGTATTGTAGGCGTGAATCCACTTCCAGACGGTTCGAACCCGACTTCGTCACCACGTTGATGACGCCACCCGTGGTGTTGGAATTCTCGACGCCGAAGGCTGCGGTCTCGACCTGCTCGGATGCGATCGCGTCATAGCTGAAGTTGGTACCAAAGGTGTGGGTCACCGGATCGGTCGTATCGAAACCGTCAACGTTGTAGCTGTTGTTGAAGTAGGAACCGCCCATGATCGAAGGATTGCCCGTTCCCGTCGAATCGACGACACCTGCCGTCATGGTGGCGGCGCCTTGATAGGTACGGCTCGTCAGCGGCACCGAATCCAGAAACTCCTTGTCAAACGTCTCGCCAACCGTTGCCCGCGACGTGTCGATCACCGGGGCCTTTTGTACGATGACGAACTCCTCGACGACCCCGGTGTCGACCTCAAGGATGACGTCGATATCAAAGCTCTGATTCTGCGCGATCCGAATGCCCGACTGCGTGTAGGGCTTCATCCCCGGGGATCGTGCAGTCAGAGTGAATGATCCGGGTGCAAGCTGGAGAAAGCGAAACTGCCCCTGATCGTCGGAGTACGCAACGCGCTCGCCGCCAATTTGGGTTGGTGAGGCAAGACCTACCCGGATCCCCTTCAAGGGGGTTCCGGTTTGATCAAACACCACGCCGCGCAACATGCCAGTCGATTGCGCCTGCGAAGGCCGCGCGGACACGGCCACGATCCATGCCACCACCACAAGGATCACCAGCGATTGCGGCATTCGATGCATATCGAAATACGTTTTCATTTCACCCCTGCGAAATCATCGGGCCACGCGCAGATTTGAACGCCAAAGTTCTGGCACATTTGCCCTTGCCCGAGATCGACAGATTCCTTCATGGTCGTGATTGGATTCGTGATCTCCGCTTCCGCCTTGCATTGCTTGTAGGTCTCGGTGTCGAGAATGTTCTCGTCGCAAAACTTCAGGCAAATCCCGCGCGCACCCACCGATAAACAACTGTAACCAGCGCGCGCACCACAGCGCGAGTCGACAAAGTCCTGCGGCTCGCGGCCTTCGTTCTGCTTATCAAGCGCATTTTTCTCGCGCGGCGCACATCCGACGTAGCAGAAGCCCAGCCTTGATGGAAAGCAGGTATAACCTTTCTCGGAAATTTCGTCCTTTTCCTCGCTGCAACGAGCGATTGAAGAACCGCAGCGCTGTCCGAATCCCACGGGGGGATTGTCACAAAAACACGTGTCCTTGTTGCATTCGAGCCCAAGCTTCATGCACGCAGGATCGCCGGACGCATCGACGACTTCCTTCACATCGACCATTTTTTTCACTCCACACTGTTCCGCGATGACTCCGCGCTCATTCGGCCGCAATAACCGCGGCAGCGAACAGGGAACCGCAACACCTCGCGTCGCCAGGTTGTGCACGACAATGGGGCTGCGTGGATACAACTGATCGGCGTCGAGTTCCGCCTCGTCTCTGAACGCGTCGCTCACAAACTCACCCTGAACGATCACATCCCACATCCACCGAATCGGCGTGTATCCCGGTGCACCGGGGCGACCGGTAGCCAATACCTGATTGCCTATCAGGGACTCGGAGAATCCGTCCTTGTTGTCAGAGAAGAAGACGTTCGGTACGTATGCCTTCCCGACTGGCACCAGAAGGATCTGCTTCTCCGCTTTTCCCGAACCCACCAAGGTTTTGGACACGTCGAAGGTGTCGAGAGCTGTTTTGATGTCTTTGACCTCTAAGGAGGTGTAGCGATCGCCATTGGCATTGCCCAGCGTCTGCCATCCGTTGGCCAGATAGCAGAACGATAGCTTGCGCCGGTACCAGACCTCTATCAACGGATGAAAGGTCGCGCGATCCGTCACACCCGGTGGCACATCGGTACGTTCGTCGAGCAACGGACAGTTGATGACTCGGTTGGTCGACTCCCTTCTAAAATCACCGGAATTTACAGCCCGATCCACCGTTTTTTTGTGTTTGATGGCATCCGGATCGTAACCATCGGGCACGAAGATGGCGACGACCTCCCACAGACCGGTGTACAGGGCTGCCCCATTGTCAGCCGGTGTCACATCAATGATCGGACGCTGGTAGTCACGGGATCCAGCCCGAAACGGATCCGCAACGAATTCGCGAAAGCGATCCGCATAAGGCCGCCTGCGAGCCTCGACGTTGAGTGCGTTGCACCCCACAAGATCCGCACCCGTCACCGCACAAAAATCCTTTGGATTGACGTTGCGAACATCATGACCACCGCGAATATGATCCGTGCCGTCGCGCTTTTCCCGCAAGGGAGGTGCCATCAACGGTCGCCCTTCCTTCGTGAAAAAGAAATACATTTCGTTGACGCGCGCTGCGGTTGGAAAACCGGTTTCGCCAGACACGAAGGTCGCGACCGGTCCGAAGTCGTAATACTCCGCCTGTACACCCTTCTCCCAACCCTTCTGCGGATCGATAGACTCCGGAACCGAGGCGACTCGCGCGCGGCCCTCGCCGCCCTTTTCAAGCTCCAACACGCCGAAGGCATCGTCGTGGTACTTTTCGTCGCAAGCGGCGAGAAAGAGAGTGGAGATAGCAACCAGCGCGGCCATGGCCGAGCAAACTGCGGCAGGTAACGATGCGCGCCGGATCATGGGAGCTGTCATTTTTACCCCGGCATGCTGGAAATTGAAATGCATCGTGATCCGAAACGAAGTTGGGACACCAGGACATACCCGAAGCGGCAGCGGCCCATTGCCGATCTCGCCCAGGCGGGTCAAGGTCTAACGCGACGATGAGTGCCGCCGCCTTACCCCGCACCGGATCCGATGATGGGTCTATCCTGGACGCTTTTGTCGGGTGGGTCGGCACGCGAAAATTGACCCTCTACGAGGCGCAGGAAGAAGCCGTGATGGCCTTGCTGGATGATAGGCACGTCGTCCTGTCCACACCCACCGGCTCGGGGAAATCGCTCGTGGCGACGGCGCTCCTTTACCGCACGCTTTGCCACGGCCAAAAGGGTTACTACACCTGCCCAGTCAAGGCGCTCGTCAACGAGAAGTTCTTCGACCTTTGCGAAGTCCTCGGCCCCGAAAACGTCGGGCTGCAAACCGGAGATGCCGCCGTCAATCCTGGCGCCCCGATTCAGTGCGTCACCGCCGAGGTGCTGTCCACGCTTTGCGTGCGCAACGCAACACAACCCGGTGCCGTCGTCATGGACGAGTTCCATTACTACGCAGACAAGGAGCGCGGCATCGCCTGGCAGATCCCCCTCATCACCCTGCCAAAGACCCAGTTCCTGCTCATGTCGGCCACCCTCGGCGACATGTCCCGCATCACGAAGTCACTCGAGGCATTCTCCGGCCGCAACGTCGTGCTCGTTGGTGGCATGACCCGACCGGTACCGCTTCATTTCGACTACAGCGAGTCGTCCTTGCAAGAAACCATCGCGGAGCTCGTTCGCCTTGGCCGCGCGCCCATCTATCTCGTCAACTTCACGCAGCGCGAATGTGCGGCGCAGGCTCAGAACCTCACCAGCATCGATCTCTGCACCCGTGACGAGAAAAAGGCCATCCTTGAGGCGTTGAAAAAAGAGCGGTTTCCATCGCCCTACGGCAAGGAAGTACAGCGGCTTTTGAAGGTGGGCATCGGCATCCACCATGGCGGATTGTTGCCCCGCTACCGACGTCTCGTCGAGCGCATGGCGCAAACCGGGATGTTGAAGGTCGTCAGCGGCACCGACACGCTTGGCGTTGGGGTCAACATTCCCATTCGATCGGTGCTCTTCACGCAGCTTTGCAAGTTCGACGGGGTCAAGGACGGGATCTTGCCCGTACGCGAGTTTCACCAGATCGCCGGGCGTGCAGGCCGCCGCGGCTTTGATGATCAGGGCTTCGTGGTGGCTCAGGCACCGGCGCACGTCATCGAGAACCGCAAGTCGGCAGCCAAGGGCAAAAAATTCGTTCCCAAATCGCCGCCCGGCAAGGGCTACGTCGCCTGGGATCGCGGCACCTTCGAACGATTGCAGGCGGGCACCCCCGAGCCGCTCGAATCTCGCTTTGCCGTCAACCACGGCCTGTTGTTGGCGGCACTGCAAGCCAACGGCACCGATCCACGCCGGGGGGGCGGATACCGTCACCTGCTGGGGCTCATCCTGCGCAGTCACGAAACGCCCGGCAGCCAACGTCGGCTCAAACGAATCGCAGCACAACAGTTTCGCATCTTGCGGCGTTCAAACCTGGTCGAGTTGCGACGCGACGACAAGGCGCGCAATCCCTACCCCGCAGCGCACGAAGACTTGCAACGAGACTTCTCACTCGACAATACGCTGGGTCTTTATGTGGTCGAGACCTTGCCGTTGTTGGAGAAACTCCAGCCACCGTCACCCGTCGAGAACGCTCTGAATGTGTTGTCGCTGGTTGAAGCCATCGTTGAAAACCCGCGGCCCATCTTGATAGCGCAGCAGGATCGCGAAAAGGGCATTGTCATCAATGAACTGAAAGCCCGCGGCGTCGAATACGAAGAACGCATGCAAGAGCTTGAAAAGGTCGAGTGGCCCAAGCCCAACCGAGAGTTCATCTACGAAACGTTTGGGGCGTTTGAAGACAAGCACCCCTGGGTTGGCGACGACAACATCGCGCCCAAGGGGATTGCGTATGAACTGTGCGAACGCAACATCGGCTTTAACGATCTGGTGCGCGATCTGGAGATCGCGCGCTCGGAAGGGGTATTGCTGCGCTATCTATCGGGCGTGGTTCGCACACTGGTGCGCGGTGTTCCGGCCCAGTTCCGAGACGAGTCTGTGAACGATCTCATCGTGTACCTCGAAACCGCCGTACGCATCGTCGACGCGAGCCTGCTGGAAGAATGGCAATTGCTGACCGGGCAAGTGGTGGAGGGACCTGTCGTGGCAGATGCACCGGCGAAACGCATCACAGCAGCGGAGACATTGCGCAACAATCCGAGGGCGCTGGCAACGCGCATTCGTGCCGAGCTGAATCAGTTTGTGCTGGCGCTGGGGCGCGAGGAATATGGGGAGGCTCTGGAACACGTTTTGCCCGATGATGAGACGGGTGAGCCCTGGACACCGGACAGGTTGGGCGCCATGTGTAGACCGTTTGTTGCGCAGCACGGACGCATCGATACCCGCCCGGCGGCTCGCGCTCCGGCGCATACACGCATCACGGCAGTGGATGCCTTTACGCAGCAGGTGTCGCAGACCTTATTCTCGCAAA
>JAYUPZ010000007.1:0-5291 GCA_043759805.1 Myxococcales bacterium
GAGACTCAGCCCGGGCAACGACTCGAGCTGTCGCCGGTAACGCTCGATGTTGGCCCGGTTGGCGCATTCGACCTGGTCGAGGTACTCGAGATTGGCCAGCCCCATCGCGGCGCACGCCTCCACCATCTTGCCGTTGGTGCCGGGATGGATGACCTTGTCGAAGTCGACGAAGCCGAAATTGCGCATCAGGCGCATCTTCTCGGCTAGATCGTCGTCGTCAGTGACCACCGCGCCGCCTTCGAACGTGTTGAAAAACTTGGTGGCGTGAAAGCTAAATACTTCCGCGCGGCCGAAAGAACCAATCGGTGTGGCTCCATGTGAGCAGCCAAAGGCGTGCGCGGAATCAAAAACCAGCTGCAAAGATTTTCGGGTACACAACGCCTGCAAGGCCTCGATGTCCGGCGTCAGGCCCCAAAGATCCACCGCGAGAATCGCCGTCGTTTTCGGCGTAATTAAGTGCTCGGCCTCGACCACATCGAGCTGATGCGTGCGGGGATCCACGTCGCAAAAAACGGGCGTAATGCCGTGCCACGCGAGGGCGTGTGCCGACGCGATAAAGGTGAAGCTAGGAACAATGACTTCGCCCTTCAAGCCCAGCGCACGAATCACCAGTTCGAGGCCAAGGGTAGCATTGGCAACCGTGATACAGTTTCGGACGCCGAGCAGACCCGCCACCCGAGTTTCAAACTCTAACACCATGGGACCGTTGTTGGTCAGCCACGCACGATCTAACATCGCCTCAATGCGACCCAGAAACGCTTTTCGATCGGGCAGAACAGGCTTTCCGACGTGTAGCGGTGCCGGAAAAATCGGCATCCCGCCGTGAATCGCTAACTTTCGAGCGGTCATGATGCTTCGCTGTCAAACAGCGTCGTCGGGGCGAAGCTACAGCGCCACCCCGGTCACAGTCAAGGAGGTAACTCACGCGCCACAACATCGATCGTGCCCTTGCGATCATGCGTTCGACTTTATGGGTGTGGTCGTACAAAGAAACCGGCTTTCACCCAAGACGTCGTTAGAATCAGCCAATTGCCGCCACAACACAACGATTCCGCAGGACGTTTCTATCGTCCAGAACTCGACGGCCTGCGCCTCATGGCATTCCTGATGGTGTTCGTCCATCACGCGTTGCCCAATCCCGTCGCGGTTTGGATAGAACTCGGGTTCGACCCGAAGGCAGCCGCCTGGATGTCGGCATTTCAGCTGGCCGGTGGCTACGGTGTCGATCTCTTCTTCTGCCTCAGCGCCTACCTCATCACGGAACTGCTGCTGCGCGAACGCACCAAGACCGGCACGGTCAGTGTGTGGCGTTTTTATTCGCGACGCGCATTGCGCATTTGGCCCCTGTATTTTTCCTTCGTTATCTGTACCTATTTTATTTTTCGTCCGCTCTTGCCGGATGCGTTGAGCTTTCAACACCTACGCATGTTGCTTTTGTTTGTCGATAACTGGGAGGTTGCACTTGGCAGTGGCTACGCGGCCTCCGTGGCGGCCCCACTTTGGAGCGTCTCGCTCGAGGAACAGATATACGTGTTACAACCCCTGGTAACTCGATGGGCCAAGACAACGGCACGTGGGATCGGCCTGGGTCTCGCAATGTTGCTGGTTTCAGTTGCCGCTCGCGCAGTTTTTTTGTCGGGAGCGACGCAACACCCAACCCTGTGGACGAGTACGCTCACGCGGCTCGATCCGGTCGCACTGGGAATGGCTCTCGGCTTTTTACTCCACGGACGGAAGCTGGAACTATCTCGAATTTGGCCACCCTTATTGGCACTTGGAAGCGGACTTGGGTTTCTTCTGGCTGCGCGCTACGCCCCTGTCGTCGAGTCCCCTTTATCGCTTCGACAGCACTGGGGCTATCCCGTGGCTGCCCTGGCTGCCGCATCAGCACTCGTTGCAGTCCTTGCAGCCGGTCCGGTTCGTGTGCTCGTTCATCCGGTGACGACTTTTTTGGGAAAGGTCTCGTTTGGCCTCTACGTTTTCCACTCACTCGGCCTTGTGGTGGCATTGCGAGTGCTCGGGGTGCTCCGCCTTGGTGACACATCAAACAACAGTGGGTCGGCAATCGTCACACGAGGTCTGCTGGGACTCGCCGTCACGGTGGGCCTCGCAACGGTCTCGTGGTTTGTGCTTGAGCGACCGTTCCTCCGCCTTAAAAATCGCCTGGCAGTCGTCCAGTCGCGGGCAGACTAACAAGCGTTTTTCTCGACAGCCTGTCGCTGCTCAGGCCTCGTTAAAAAAGGAAGACACCGCGGACACAACATATCCGTGCTGCGCTTCCGTCATGCCCGGGAAGAGCGGCAATGAAACCACGCGCGCGCAAAAATCATCGGCGTGTGGATAGGTGACCCCGTTGCACCAGGCCGGTTGGGTTGCCGGTTGTGCTGTCATCGCCAGCTGATAATGAATCAATGTGGCGACACCACGCGCAGCGAGGTGCGCCTGGAACGCTTCCCTGTCTCTTTGCGTCGGCAGCAACACGGGATACAGATGGCGCGCTGGTTTACAGCGGGCGTCGATCGAAGGCCTCGTCAACTGTCTTAACGGCGCGAACGCTTCGTCGTAACGCAGGGACAGCTGACGGCGCAATGCAATCTGCGACATCAATGTGGGCAATTTTGCTGCAAGGATAGCGGCTTGAAGTGGATCGAGGCGGGCATTCCAACCTTGGTCTGTCACCTCGTAATGATTCCGCATTCCGTAGTTGCGCAGCTGTCGCACTTTTTCGGTTATGGCCGGATCCAGGGCCGAGACTGCACCCGCGTCCCCGATCGCACCCAAGTTCTTGGTTGGGTAGAAACTCCAGGCGGCGGCCTTGCCCCAAGTTCCCGCAGGTTTGCCGGCGTACGAAGCCCCCATCGCCTGGGCGCAGTCTTCGATGATTGGAACGTTTTTCGTAGCACAAATTTGCCCCAGACGCTCCATGTCGGGCATCAATCCATAAAGATGAACCAGCAGGACGGCATCAATGTCGCCGATGTTGCGCGCCAGGGCATCCAGGTCCATGA
This sequence comes from Myxococcales bacterium, assembly GCA_043759805.1. Classification (GTDB taxonomy): domain Bacteria; phylum Myxococcota_A; class Polyangia; order Fen-1088; family Fen-1088; genus JAWXBF01. The sequence continues at coordinate 3,009 of JAYUPZ010000007.1, forward strand.
GTCCGGAAGCCGGATCGATATCTATGTAACGGGGCAAGTATCCTGCACGAACAATTCCGACCGTGCTGGGATATGCTGACACCGCTGTCACCGCCACCCGAGCGCCCGCCGGAAGTTCCGTAGCACGCAACGCCAGGCTAATGGCATCGGTTCCATTGGCAACCCCAGAAACCGTGCCACATGCGGCCACCGTGGCAAACTTTTCTTCAAATGCAGCCAGCTCGGGGCCACCAATGTAGTAACCCGACTGAAACACACGCTCGACGGCGGCGTCGATCTCAGCTTTGCATTCCTGATAAGCCAGACGCAGATCAACAAACGGAACTTTCATGTGCCTTGCCCACGTCCCCGAACCAGGCGCAAGAATTCTTCGTAGTCCCGGATGTAATCGTCGGCATCGTATCGGTGTGACGCTATCACCATGAGAACCGCGTCGGCGCTGTAGCGAAACTGGCTTCCCCAGATCATCGCCGGCATATACAGACCCTGTTGAGGGGACTCCAGCACAAACTCTTCCCGACGCACACCATCGTCACATAGGGTCGTTACCGATCCGGCAAGGCAAATCAAGAGCTGATGGCACTCGCGGTGGGCGTGCGCACCACGCAGCTTTTGACTCGGGACATTGGAAATCGTGAAGATTCGCTTGGGCTCAAAGGGAATATCCTGTCCCACCTCACGTGCCAGGAGGTCGCCACGCAGATCACGGATCATCGGCGAAGCGAAGAATCGCACCCCGTCGGGTCGAGTGTCTGTGTTGCGATTTCGCTCGCCACCGTCGGAGGCTGACACTTCCGCACGTGCCGCATCCACGTATCTGACCAGGCGGCCGGGATTCCCGACCACCAATCCATTCGGAGGTACATCCCGTGTAACCACTGTGCCAGCACCGATCATGGCGCCGCGACCGATCGCGATCCCGGGTAAGATCGTTGCGTTGGCACCGATGCTCGCACCCGCGCCGACAACGGTGGTGGCAAACGCTGCTGGACGTTGTTTGCTTCTGGGAAATGGATCGTTGGTGAAGGTGACGTTGGGACCAATGAACACGTCGTCTTCAATGCGAAGGCCGTCCCACAGTTGCACGCCGCACTTGATCGTGACCCGGTCGCCGACAATCACGTCATTTTCGATAAAGACGTGATCGCAAACATTGCAATCCTTGCCGATACGGGCACCTTGCAAAATATGGGAAAATGCCCACACCCGTGTGCCCTCACCCACGTTGGGCGAGTCCACAATGGCGGCCTTGTGAACCATGATTTTATCAGTCGACATCGACACGTCCCTGGTAGTGATCGGTTTCGGCAATGACATAGGTTGGACGCATCTTCGAGTTTTCAAAAGCACGCCAAACGTAGCTGCCAATCAAACCAAGTCCAAAACAGTTGAGCCCGCCGAAGAAGGTGACCAGCAACACCGTCGGTGTGTAACCGGGCACCGGGATCCCCTCGGCCAGCTTGCGATACAGAACGATCGCGGCGAATGAGCCCGCGCACAACATGCCCAAAGCCCCTGCCCTCGACAACCAACGGATCGGAAGGTCGGTGAAACCGTAAACGCTGTCGAGAAGGTAACGCAGTTTTTTCGAGAACGTCCATGCCGAGCGTCCGGCTTCGCGTTTGGCGCGATCGTAGGGAACCATCAAACGGCGAAATCCAATCCAGAACAGCAGGCCAACCAAGGAGGAATTGCGTTCCCGTAGGGCAAGCAGTTGCCGACGCACTTTCTCATTGCAACCGAACACGTCAACGCCACCTTTGGGTACATCCGGCATGATCAGCCTGCGATAGACACCCCAAAAAATTCGCGACGACAGCGAGTTGAACGCGCCATCGCTGCGCCCAGTGCGTTGGCCAATGGTGACATCACAGGCTCCACCCCGAAGTTGACGAAAGAATTCCAGAACCAGTTCGGGAGGCTCCTGCAGATCGGCTGCAAGGACGGCAAAGTATTGTCCGCGCGCCCGTGCCAGGCCCGCGCGAATGGCGGCGAACGAACCAAAGTTCCGCGACAGCGAAATCAGTTGCGATGGAAACGAAGCCGTTGGCAGGCAATTGCGCAGCGTGCTTTCACTGTTGTCAGGACTGCCATCAATTACAAAGACAACTTCCCAGGGCGTCTCCATCTTGCGTCCCAGGGCTTCGAGGGCAGCCACCAACGGGCCGATGTTCAGCTCGTTTCCATAGACCGGAATCACAAGTGAACAAACGGGTACTTCAGCGGTGGTCATAGCGATCCAGCAAATAGAGGGTCTTGGTACGGGGCCGCGCCAGGCCAACA
>JAYUPZ010000008.1:0-11194 GCA_043759805.1 Myxococcales bacterium
GATCTGCACTGTTGACACTACTTTGCTGCGGTGTGACAGGACGAAAAACAAGGTTCACCATGGCGAGAACCGGAAAATCGTTGCCAGACGGACGGGGGACCTGAAGAGAGAAGGCGGCTTCGATTAAGCACTGCTCGATATCGGGCCTCGCCAACTCAGACGCCATCACGTCAGCCGTCAGCAACTCACCGCGCTCGAATCGAAGGCCGATTCGAACCTTCCCTGAAAGGAATCGCGAAGTGTCGGCGTGTTTTCGATTCAGGTAGCAGGCCCTTGCACGGGGCAGATAGGCCATCGACAGGGCGTGGCGGACCACCCCGCGGTCTAGCTCGCCGGTCTCGGGTCGGGGTGCCACCGGTTCTGATTCGGCCTCGAACCGGAATCGCACTTCGGGCCACTTCGATTCCAGCGCGGAAGCTTTTCTGCTGCTCAATGCCGGAAAGCGTCGACTTGAAAAACGGACAACCGGAACGGGAAGGTGCTCCCGATTTCCGCCGAGGTCGGCAGTGGCGGTGGCCTGGCCCACACCCCTGGGCCATTCCGCAATCACGCCCGCGCCGGGAGCGATTCGCTCGCCGAGAACGGGATCGAACCAGTCACCACCCCGGCGCAGATCGGTCACCCATTCAGACAGCATTGCGGAATCGACCGTACCGTACGACATGCGAAATATGCCGGTAGCGTTCTTCACGATGGACTGCAGGATCGAGCTGTGCCGGGGGTTGATGGTTGCATCGCCCGATGGCCGCAGGACCCAGATTGCTGTCTGCACCCGTGCCAGTGACAGTGCGACCGAGACATCTTTTAGCGACTCTGCCGTATGCGCATCGTCAAGCGCGCCGTCGGTGACGACCCAGAGCCATGATGGAGGCGTCGACTCGTCCATTCGGTCGTCACCTGCGATGCCGCTCTCCGGTGGCCTTGAGAGAATCGTCAGCGCATGCATATGTGCATCGCGCAATGCGGTTCCGTTTCCGAGTTCGGAGGGCACCATGGCGTCTGTGAACGCACGAAGGAACTGCGTTGTTGGAAGTCTCTCAATCGGAAACAGGGTTGTTGTTTTGCGAGAAAAAAACACAATCTCGACCCTTACGTCAGACGGAAGCGCCTGAATCATTTGGACCACGGCGTCGCGTTCAAGCGCCAATCCCGCGGGAGAAATACTGTTTGATCGATCGACCAACACGACCATTCGCCCGGGAAACACCCCTTTAGGCAACACGCGAGGTCGACACACGCCTACCCACGTGCGCGGACCGAACAGAGTCGGAACGAGGGTCGCAGTTGAAAACGCAACACGATTCGAACCAATCACGGGGTGCACGGCGATGTCGAGGCCCGCGTTTCCCGAAACCTGGGTTGTCAGTCTTGTCGCCCCGGAACGCGCTCCACGGGAAACCGTGTCACCGATCATCATCCAGTCAATCTGTTGTCCGGGCCCCAAACGCGCATCGACTTCAAATTGAGTGGGCTCCGAGTCTGAGAACGACGTACCTGGTAGTTGAAGAACAAGGTGACCGTCGATGCAGGCCAGAGGTGCACGGTATCGAAGCGTGAGCTGCGCCGTTTGCTCCGGGAACGCGCGTTCAATTACGAGGCGAACGGTGCCCGACGTGGCCATCGCTTCGAGCTCGCGGGGCGATGTCAAAACAGCAGCGCGCCCGAGAACATTCACCCTCGCCTCCAACAAGCGCGAATCCGGTGGCAATGGTATTTCGACCACCGCAGTGCGGCCGGCCGCATCGGTCGTGAAGCGCTCAAGTTTCAACGAACGCTCGACCGTAATTTCAGCCATGACGCCCATGATCCGAACGCGAACCAAACTTGGTGGCAAGTCGCGCGCAGCGTGAAGTGGAAGACACAGCGAATAGACAAGCACGCTCACGAGGACGGCAAATGCGACGCTTCGCCCAGATGTCCTGTGTAGGTATTTGTGTGTATCTGTCACCAATTTCCTTGCCTGTATTTGCGACTTCGCGTATTTACTCGCCAACGATGTTGTTGAACTAACCCTAAACAGACAACAGAACTCGCTGGGTGTTCCCCGGCCGACAGGGATTGGCGGGAAAATGAATAACGATATACCGATTCGAGAACAGCCCTCGGCGAACCCGCTCAACGATTCCGTTGCCGAGGCGGCGCGAATCCTTAACGGTGGCGGCGTGATTGCCATGCCAACCGACACGCTCTACGCGTTTGCCTGTGCACTTGGCCGGGACGAGGCCATGAACCGAATCTGTGCGTTGCGGGGCATCGCGGACCCAGGCAAACGTCCCTTGACCTTCCTCCTGCCCGATCTCGGCGAGATCGCCCGCTGGGCCCAGGTCAGCAAACACGCCTACCAGATCTTGGATCGCATCTTTCCCGGGCCTTTTTGCGTCGAATTGAACGTCGCGACCCAGGCGCGTGATCGCGTGCCCGGGAAACGCAGCACGATTGGCATCCGCATCCCAAACGATCCGTTTTGCGAGAAGCTCTTGTGGACGCTCGGCACGCCCATATTATCGGTCACGGCGAAAGACGCTGCGGGCAACGGGCTATTCACTGCTGATGCCATCCGCGATGCCTTCGGCGACAAGTTGGATCTCATCATCGACGGCGGTCGACAGGATGGATTGCCTTCCACCGTCGTGAGCTTGCGCGACGACTGGGTTGACGTGCTACGCGAAGGGCGTGGCTCGACAACCCAAATCCTGGTTAGTTGATAACCAGCGTCGACGGATGGGCCGGGTAGGCCTTGCCTCCCTTGTACAAGATCGCGATGAAGGCGTGCATGCCCTTGCTCAGGTTCTTGAACGTGTAGTTCATCGGATCGCAGGGATTCAAGGTCGCAACCAGTTTTGAACGATCGTAGATCTCGATTTTGTTCCAGTCTAGATAGGTTGGGGCGACGCGAATTCGAACGGTGCGATCATCGCCCGTTTTGCCAAACGCAGGACGCGACAACGCGATCACGCGGTTGAACGCCACAAATGCAGAGGCGACAAAGGCCGAGTCCCTGTCGATGAACCAGCTGGTCGTGCCAACATTTCCCTCATAGCCCTTCGCCGGTACGATCTCTGGCAGTGGCGATGCTTCGGTTCCGGCAATGTTCCAACCTGTCGTCGGCAAAAGCCACGCGTCGTCCTCGTTGATTGGCTCGAAGGGCATGACGCCGTCGGCGTGGATGGCGCGAATGACGCTATCGAAAGCCGGAAACATCATATAGAACGCCGCCAATTCGTTGTGCCCCAGTTTGTCCCGGTTCAAAAATGCGGCGTGTCCACCGCCGTTGCGAGTCGTGGCGAGCGCAGCCAGGTGGGTGGCTGTCGTCTCGAATCCCTCGTCCATCCGACCCTTGAAGATGAGCGTCGGAATCTTTCGGGCTGACTCGGGATAGTTGCTGGCAGGTGTGAAGGAGTCAGGATTCATCGCGAGAATGCGTGGACGCATCGTTGCGGAATTTGCAATCCCAAGCACAGCGGTGCGCGTTCCATTGGAGAAGCCATAGAGGAGTAAGGGCGCCGTGTTCAGCTCGGCGTGTCCGGAGCGTGTTGCGCAATCTGCAATTGCCGCTGCGACGCTGTTTGCGTTTGTGGTGTCTTTCTCTCCACCAATCAATGCCAGATCGTGCAGCTCGGCAAACCGTCGGTTGTAGGACCGATCAGCCATGTAGTTGCCAACTGCGTGATACAGAATACCACTGACCTTGTCGACACCAGGTGGGATGTAACACTTGAAACCAGCATCACTCTGCGACAACAGCGCTGCCGACTGAGGCGCCGGAGCATTAACAGAGCCGCGATGGATGACGATGTCGTCAATCACGAGATCACCTGCGATGCCGTCCGACGGATTGACGGGCGAACCGCCGATCGCGATCTCGCCACTTGTCTTGGCCAGCGCAATTTCCTGCGAGCCCTGAAGCGCGATCCGGTCACCCTGCATGATCCAGGCGTCCACCCGGACGCGCCCGGCGGCAACCCGCTTGACGATCACGTTGAAACGGTAAAACTCGGGACCGGGATCGACCGTATCGACGGTGATCACACTCGCACCCATGATGGGTGTGCCGTTTTGGGTGCTTGCCGTTGCGGTAAAGCTGCCCCCGGTTTGGATGAACTTCAGATTGTCGTTCGACTGTTCTGAGAAATCGAAGTCGACACGCGCAGCGTTGTCTCGACCGCTCTGTGGAAAGAAGGACAACCACACGTTGGTCGCAATGGTCGAGCTCAACATGCCCGCACCGGGAACGTGAGTTCCTGTGTTGGCCTGAAAACGAAACGAGATTCGAAAGTCGTCGAACGAATCGGTCGCCGTGGCATCGGGGGTCGTGTCAAAAACCAATGTTCGGTATTTGCGATTCGCGATATGCAACGCGCCGTTTTTGACCGATACATCCGCTGCACCGATCGGCACGAAAAAGTTCTTGGTCAGGTCCGAGGGATCATCGAAATCGATGTGAAGATCATTGGGGAGGATCTCCCCTGGCTCCGAGATGCCCGTGGTCACAACGGGATCTGCCGGGCCACCGAGTGCACATTGCCCGTTGCCACCCGGAGCCGTCCCCCCTGCACCGCCCGCAACGGCCACGCCGCCCTGGCCTCCCAAGGGCGCGACTCCCCCTCCGCCCGTTCCAATTTTGCCGCCCTGTTCAGCGCTTCCCCCAGAGCCCTGTCCTGCGCTGTCACCGGCACCGCCCTGGTTGGCAGAACCACCCGAACCCCCGGATTTACTCTTGGAGGAACTGCAAGCGGGGGAAACGGAAACCCCAAAAATGAAAAGGGAGAGGAACGAAATCCTGGCTGTACTGCTCATGTTGCGTCTCCATTGCCGCTTCCCGTGGAAACGTGAACGAAAAACTATCCGAGGCCGAGTTCCCTGGCGCAGGCGCGGGCGTTATCGATGAAGCGCCGCGTAAGGTCGGCGTCCTTGATGCCGGGTTCCTTTTCGGTACCGCTCGAAACATCCACCCCGGCCGGCCGGGTGGCGCGAATGCCGTCCGAAACGTTTTCGTGGTTCAACCCGCCGGCAAGCAAGAAAGGCTTCGGCGCATAGGACGCAATCAAATCCCACGGCGCAAGTTTGCCCGTACCGCCAAAGGCACGCTCGGCAAATGCATCACAAATAAACAGATCGACATCCCAGCCGAGGGCTTCTTTGAGGGAAGCTTCGTCGCTGACGCGCAGGGCACGAATCAAGTTGCGCTTACCGATTTCGGCCCAATCTCCCACTCGCTCGTCACCATGAAGCTGAATTCGGTCGAGCTTCAGGTCCCGCAACGTTTCGGTCACAACGAGGGGATGGGCATTTACAAATAGGCCTACTGTCAACACACCTCGGGGAACGGCCGAAATAATCTCTTTGGCCTGCTGTTCGCTCTTCACAAACCGCTTCGAGCCATGCCAAAAATTCAGGCCGATCGCGTCCGCGCCCGCCTGCGCCGCCATTGCAGCGTCCTCTGGACGCGTCACGCCGCAAACTTTTACAATAAACGCCATGGGATCAGGGATTGGTAGACGCAAGCAACTCAACCAGAGCTTCGCCAGGATCGGTGGTTTTCATTAGGCTCTCTCCCACCAATATCGCATCGATCCCCCCCGCTTGCATACGCGCCACGTCTGTTCGGTCCCGAATTCCCGATTCTGCCACGAGAATTGTCCCCTTCGGAACGGCATTACGCATCCGAATGGCAAGAGTGGTGTCGACCTTGAAGGTCTTGAGATCCCGGTGGTTCACGCCCACAATTGCAGCCCCCAGGGCCACCGCCCGGGCTACCTCTTCCTCTGTATGAGCCTCGACGAGGACGTCCAACCCGAACCGACCCGCCTCGTCGTAGAGCCGTTTCATCTCGACATCTTGTAGTGCCGCGACGATCAGCAGAATGGCGTCCGCGCCAGCCAGCCGAGCCTCGGCCACCTGATAGCCGTCGACCATAAAGTCCTTGCGCAGCAATGGCGTTGCAACCGCCGCTCGAACCGCTCGAAGATCGTCGAGCGATCCGCCAAAAAATGGACCGTCGGTCAGGACGGAAATGGCGGCCGCGCCCGCATCACGATAGGCCCGTGCAATCGCCACGGCGTCTGCATTTTCACGAATCCATCCGGCCGAAGGTGAGCGACGTTTGATTTCCGATATGCAACGAATTCCCGGACGGCTCAACGATTCGCCCAGACTGCGGTTGGCGGCGGCACCGCAGGGAGGTGCTGCAAGGGCCAGCCGTTCCATGTCCAGAGGCGACACACGCACCTTGCGACGTGCCACCTCAAGCCGCGTTTCAGCCAAGATTTCGTCGAGAATCATGTTGCCCGTGGGGTTAGCGTTTGCAGACGTACCAGAATGTCGCTAGCTGCCCCGGAATCGATGGCAGTCGCCGCGAGGCGAGCCCCCTCTTCGAGTGAAGGCGCCTTGCCGGCGACATACAGCCCTGCCGCCGCCGAAAGAAGACCCGCAATGCGAATCGCACCCGGAGCGCCCTCGAGCGCCGCCTGCAAGAGGCGTGCATTCTCGGCAGGCTCGCCTCCCTTGAGGCCCGCCGCGTCTGCCTCGGGCAATCCAAACATCGCCGGAGCTATCGTCATTCGTGTCACAATACCGTCCCGAAGTTCAGCGACCTCCGTTGTTCCTTGAACGGCGATTTCATCCAACCCACCCGTACCATGCACCACCATCGCACGGGTTGCGCCAAGTGCCGCGTGAGCCCGTGCCACCATCTCCAGGCGATCTGCAGCGTAAACACCGTTCATATGAAAGCGAGCACCACCCGGGTTCGTCAACGGACCAAGCAGGTTGAAAACCGTGCGGAAGCCAAGTTCCCGACGTGGAACGGCCACATTCTTGGTTGCCGCGTGAAAGACCGGGGCGAACAAAAACGCAAGGCCCACCTCCCGCAGACAATGCGCCGCCGTTTCCGCGTTGGGTGCGGGATCGATGCCAAGCGCCTCGATCACATCGTGCGAGCCGGAACGGGACGAAAGCGCGCGATTCCCGTGTTTCGCAACCGGCACACCACAGGCCGCAATGATAAAGGCCGCCAGTGTCGAAACGTTGACTGATCCCGACCCATCACCACCCGTACCACAGGTGTCGAGGACAACGGGCGCCGAAAAATCCACGCGGATCATCCGCTGCCGCATCGCCTGCGCCGCGCCCACCACCTCGTCGACGGATTCGCCCTTCATGCGCATCGCAGTCAAGAACGCACCGATCTGCGCGGGAGTCGCAGCACCGTCCATGAATTGACCCACAATCGCGGCCATCTGGGCCGAGGAAAGGCCTTGGCGATCCACCAGACGGGCGAGCATCACGTTGATGTCGACGACCCCTGCTTCCGCTTGTTGCGCCATGTTGCGATCTCTACCGGGGGGATTGTTTGAGAAAGTTGGCGAGCAAGTCCTTGCCCGACAGGGTGAGAAACGACTCGGGATGGAATTGCACACCTTCGACGGCCAGCGTGCGATGGCGCAGGCCCATGATCTCTCCGTCATCCGTTTCAGCTGTAATTTCGAGTTCGGATGGCAAGCTTTTGCGCTCGACCACAAGCGAATGGTAGCGGGTCGCCTCGAAAGGATTGGGCAACCCGGCAAACACGCCCTTTCCCGTGTGACGAATCATGGATGTTTTACCGTGTACCACCCTGGAAGCACGAATTACCTTGCCGCCAAAGGCCTGTCCAATCGACTGATGTCCCAAACAAACACCAAGCAAGGGCACGCTTCCAGACAGACGTTTGACAACCTCAAGCGAAACACCAGCTTCGTTTGGCGTACAGGGTCCCGGTGAAACCACGATGTGCGAGGGCAGAAGCGCCGCGATCTGGTCCACGGTCAGCTCGTCGTTTCGTATGACACGTACGTTCGCGCCTAGCTCCGCGAGGTATTGCACGAGATTGTAGGTAAACGAATCGTAGTTATCGATGACCAGCAACATGGGTCAATCCTTCAATTGGGCGTGGCGGCGCGCCTGTTCAATGGCCAACATCACAATTCGCGCCTTGTTCTCACATTCCTTCTGCTCTTCCTCCGGAACGCTGTCGGCGACGAGACCCGCGCCGGCCTGGACGTGAATTTGGTCACCTCGGGTCACAAGGGTGCGAATTGCAATCGCCAGGTCCACGTTGCCCTGATACGACAGGTATCCGACCGCCCCGCCGTAAATGCCACGACGGGCGGGCTCAAGCTCCTCGATAATTTCCATCGCCCGGATCTTCGGTGCGCCCGAGAGCGTACCGGCAGGAAAGGTCGACGCGATGACATCCGCCGCGGTTTTTCCAGCCAACCTGCGGCCCTGTACGTTGGAAACAATGTGCATCACATGCGAATAGCGCTCGACCAGCATGGTTTCGGTTACGCGTACGGTGCCTCGTTCACTGACTCGTCCCACATCGTTCCGTCCAAGGTCGATGAGCATGACGTGCTCGGCTCGCTCTTTTGGATCGGCCGCCAATTCTTTTTCAAGTGCACGATCTTCCTCGGGTGTTGTGCCACGCCGACGGGTGCCTGCGATGGGGCGAACTTCGATGCGTTCATTGTCGAGCCGAACCAGACACTCTGGAGATGCGCCCGTGACCTGCGCCTCGGGAAATTCCAGGTGAAACATGTAGGGGGATGGATTCGTAACTCGAAGGATCCGATACACGTCAAACGGATCTACATCGCCACGTTCCACGTCGAAGCGTTGCGACAACACGACCTGGAAGGCGTCGCCCGAAAGGATGTAATCCTTCACCCGCGCAACACCTTCCTTGTAAGCATCCGCCCCCGTGCGCGATGCGGGAACCGACCCCTCTTGAATGTGGGCAAATCGGCCCGGATCGAAATCAAGCGGTCGCAGTGGGTTTTCGGCCTTTGACAAGGAATCGACAACCGCATCGATCCGAGCACAGGCGTCCGTGTAGGCGGCGTCCATGTCGCCGTCGAGTTCCGCGGTTGCGACGATCTTCACCGTGCCGCGAAGGTTGTCGAAAATAACCACGACATCGGTCAGCACAAAACAAAGATCGGGGACCTGCAACTCGTCGGGGATCCGAGATGGAAGCCGCTCGAACCAACGAACCGCATCGTATGCCAGATAACCGACAGCGCCACCTATGAACCGGGGCAGACCTTCTGGCACAACGGGCGACAGCGCCTGCAGGCGTTCAGATAACGATTGCAGAGGGTTTTCGACCTCCAGCGTCTCGATGATCTCAAATCCGTTTGCGCCGGGGCGTAGGATCTCAAGCGTGTGCCCCTTGGCTCGGACAACTTCCCGGGCCGTGACCCCAACGAAGCTGTAATTCGCCCATTTTTCCCCGCCGACGACGCTTTCCAACAAGAACGAGTACGGCCCTCGCCCCAGCTTCGCAAAGACAGAAACCGGCGTCTCGGCGTCAACGACCATCTCCCGAAAAACAAAACCGAGTTTTCCGCGCCCAGAATAGGCCCTGAATCCGTCCCGGCTGGGGCTGTGCGTGGTGGGGCTCATGACTCCGTGTTCGAAGGGCAGACACCGTACCGCACCGGGTCCAAATCGCCAAGGTACAAGGGCGCGTACGGTCTGGATCTGAAGCTGGATAGCTGTGCGCACCTGGTACAAAAGGGGGATATGTACGACAGAGACACACAGCGAAGTCGCTGATATTGTTAACGTTTGTCAGTAGGCGATTTTACGTAAAAGAATACGAATAGGTAGTTTTGTCAGTTGTGTCGAATCGACGGCCTCCTTATAGTTGAAGGCCAACTGGTACTGGTGGTATGCGCAGCGCGAACTGTGCACAGTCACGGTTCCCAGGCACCTGGTAGTTCGGAAGTTTAAAGGAGCCGTCATGAAGGAAGCACCCAAAGTTGTTCGAGGGTCCACTTTTCGCGGGCTGGGGATGTGGTCCGCGGGGATCGTGTTCACAGCCGCGTCGTGCACCGGAAGTATTGGCCTCGAGAACAAGGCGGGGGGTAGGCCCGGCGATGGTGGTGATGGCGGTGGTCGCGACAACGGCGGCGGCACGGCGGGGTCCGACACCATCGTGATTCCTGGCGCAGGCGGCGACGGCGGCGAGCCCATTGTTCTCATCAAGCCCAGCTTTGACTGCGACGAGGCCAAGGCACCCTCGTCGGTTGGAATGCGCAAGCTGTCAACGGCTCAGTACGAGAACACGCTGCGCGACATGATCAAGTTCGCCTTGAATGGCAACGATGCGCAGACCATGAGCGTGTGGAGTGCGACAACCACTGCAATCGACAAATTCCCGAATGACGATCGTCAAGTCGATGCGGGTATACCTTCTTCGCGCCAGATGAATCAGGCGCTGCAGCAGGGACACGTGGAAGAGTCCTACAACGTCGCACTCGCCGTTGCCGCCCAGTTGACCAACACGCAGCGACTTGGGATGGTTGCCGGTGCCTGTGCAACGGATGCCAACACGGGCAACGACAATCAGTGCATTACCGACTTCATCAACAAATTCGGTGAGCGTGCACTCCGACGGCCGCTGGCGGCGGACGAAGTTACCTTCTACCGCACCTTCTACGGCACCGATTCGAAGATGGACCCACTCGCATGGGCCGATCTCGTTGCAGGTTTCCTCACTGCACCACAATTCTTATATTTCGTCGAACACGGCAAAGATGCCGTGGTTAACAAGGCGAATACCTACGGACTGTCCGGTTTCGAGTTGGCGTCGCGCCTTTCGTACCACTTCCTCCAGACGATGCCCGACGATGCGCTTTGGCAAGTGGCGAAGAACGACGCGCTACTCGGCGATGCCGAGTACAAACGGCAGGTGGATCGTCTCGCCGGCCTGGCCGAAGCACGCCGTTCTACCAAGGAATTCTATACCGACTTCCTCCGCACTCAGGATGTTGATGCCGTCGACAAGAACAAGGACAACGCCAAGTTCAAGCTCTTCGCCAAGACCACGGTTCCGTCGGCGATGTTGCGCCAGGCGATGATCGACGACATCGTCGATATGAGCCAGTACTACACTTGGGACAAGCCAAATGGAAAACTCGGCGAACTGCTGACCAGTCAGGCTTCGTTTGCGAAGAGTCAGGAGCTGGCGACGATTTACGGAACCAGCGTTTGGAACGGAACCGGCGAGCCCCCGCTGTTTCCGGCGAACCAAGAGCGCAAGGGTCTTTTCACCCGGGCCGCATTCCACGCAACGGGTCTTGTGACAACCCGTCCCATCATCAAAGGCGCACACCTTCGTCAGTCATGGCTTTGCGATGATGTGCCTCCG
>JAYUPZ010000009.1:0-2474 GCA_043759805.1 Myxococcales bacterium
CTTCCAATAAACAACTGCTGGAACGACACTCTATGTGAGCGAGCTTCATGTCAGTTAACCCTTGCTCAACCAGTGTTTCGGGATCGAAGGCCTTGGAAACTAAACTCTCCATCTCAGGGGCCCAAACCGGGTTTCGACCTTCTTCCCTGAACGACTTTATCAACGGCTGTTGCTCATTGATAACCTTTCGAGCAGCCTGGGGCTCTGGAACTTTGGGGTATATCGCTGACTCAGCAAACTCCGGAACACGTGGAACGGTTGACGGAGAATGATCGTATTCGTCTGTCGAATTTTTCTTTGCGGCAGCCGTGGTCTTGTCCAGGCCGAAACCGGAAGGGTCTTCCCCACTCGGCGCCGTGATCAGCTCCTCCCGATTCTTTTTCGCCGCAGAAAACCATCCGACAAATCCCGCAACAAGAACAAAGCCGACCACAACTAGAAATTTCCTGGCTTTCACGAAGGGACCTCTCCGAAGAAAAAAATTTTACTGGTCCCTCGTAGGGAGGAAACCACAATAGCGCAGAACAACGGCAACTTGATGTGGCGGCCCCCAAAGCAACCGATGAACCCGAGAAGCGTAGTGCACTGCGTTCGCACAATCTCCTTTCCGATACGCCTCAATCGCGCATGTGGCATTTTTGAGATAGTCTCCGGAATCCAGATTGCAAGCCAATCGTCTACGTTCAACAGACCGAGTATCGAACAAGAGCGCTGCTGCAACCTTCGCAGCCAACGCGACGATTAGCACCAATAAAAACGTGACCCAACATGCGTAAAGTCCGCGATAGCCAATCCGCAAGGCACCAGAGGTCATCGCTAGGATCAAATTAGGGAAACGTCCAAAGCCGACACCGTAGAAGAAGGACCGTGTGACCCTACCGATACTACGGCGCCGGCAACTCGACGAATTGTTCGAAAAGAATCTAGAAACACCAACCGAGCGATCGGTAGCAAATGTTCGATTCGCCGCCCGAACAACTAGATGTTTGACACCCATTACAAACACAGGCGCAACTCCCTCCGCCACATGCCTGGGCCGGTTTGGGCGAAAATAACGAGGGTACTGCCCCCAAACAAAGCCCCAAAATTGCTGCACAGATTGCTCTTTTCATTACGTTTCTCCTCTTGGTTGATTGGCTGTTGCACTGGAAAGAACCCGCGCACAGTATGCGGATCGATTACCATCGGGAGGCTGCGTCTGATAGTCGGGAAATCATTTACACACTGCATCCCCCCGCGGGCCAGCCGATCGGACTAACGTTGCTTTGAACGGGCTGAGCAACGTGTCTCAGCGCGTTGTTTACCAGGAAGCGATCATGGCAAGGATCGGTCCGTCTCAATGCCGTAGGGATCAAATGCCCGACCAGACGTGCGCAAACCGTTAAGCATCGCCAATTCCATTTTCGGATACGCAAGCGTCGAACCTTCGGGGAAATGTTTACGAACGAAAGCTTCGATCGCGGCACGCGCGATTGTACCTTTGTGGGTTTTCTTGTCGTTCCTCTCACCGGCATCTTCCGAACATTCGTCCCACAACATGAATATCAATCTCCGTTGACCTACATTCGACAGATCGGGGTCTGCCAAGATTGATCCGAGTTGGTCGTTCAGTACGAAGATCGCGTTTAGCTCCGTTTTTCGCTGCCACTCGATCATTCGGCCAATGCGCTCATCACGGGTTGACTCCGCGAGACGGTGTTTCTCGTAGCGATATGGATTCTGGCCGAGAGCGGACAATAAAACATCGTCGAGCCCGAACCTCCCGCCCAATCCCTCAAGTGTTACGGGAGGCGGGTTGTTGAATAATTCGACCGAACCATCTTCGGCCAAGATCATCTTTACACCGCCCTGTCCGTCAACCGTTCTTGTTTTCTGATCGACGCGCGGGCGGCGGACCAGCAGTTGGGGTTCTTCGCCTGAACTATTTGATGGAGGCGAGGGTCGTAGCGGCGAGGCACGGAAGGTCCATAGCCTATCTTCTATGCTACCTGCGTGACTGATCGTCTTGTCGTCAACATTGGCTGACGGTGTAGAAATATCGCCTCGTCCTGCCGTTTGATTGGCAGCGAAGGTATCGCGATCAGGAGACTTCGATCCGGGCTCGAGTTTTCTCAAAACCGTCGTGGAGGGAGTGTGCAGGTCGTTCTGTGCTGGTTGGTCGCGCGGCAAAATTTCCGGGGACTGCGTTCTTACTTCTTTGTGCGCAATCGAATCCGTAGTGGTTGCAACGATCTCTAACTCGATCAAGGAATGTCGGTTTGGTTGCCGATTCGCTTGACCCCGACCCCTCACCCAAAGGGTGCCGACCAGAATCGCGTGTGCCGTGAGCGACCAGCCAAGTCCCCTGAGTATGCGCCCAATTCGCATGACGCAAGTCTGAACCGTATCGCGAGGCTTTTCAACCGGATTGAGGCCCGTACCTTCTCAAGAGTGCCGCGACACATCACGCGGCCTTTCGGTAAGTCTGTCGACCA
>JAYUPZ010000010.1:0-5286 GCA_043759805.1 Myxococcales bacterium
CTTGATGCCGACGCTCCCAGCCAGGGCGAATGGCCTGTGGTGCAATTGGTTGACCGCAGCTTTGATCGCCTGGGCACATCATTGCTGCGATTCCTCACAGTACTTTGCGTCGAGATGCGTCTCGGCGGCACACCGGAACGACACATCGAACTTGCGAGGGAACGGGCCCGTCGTGATCCGCACCTTTGTGAACACTGGATGAGCCTGGCCGAGTCCCTGGCTCGTGCCGGCACCCGTACCGAAGCCGTTGCGGTCTTGAATGAAGGCCTGGGCTGTGCTGACCCCGTCGGGCCTGCGTTGCTCGCTGCGCTTGGCTTTGAGGCTGTTGCCGAGGGCGACCTGGCGCGTGCGCGTGGTGCGCTTGAAGATGCACTTGCCTGTGAGCCCCTGACGGCACGCGACGATGATGCGCGCCTGGATGCGGCCGCGCATCTATTGGCGATCGCCAATCAGACCGGGGACCTAACACTTGCACAGCGCTGCCAGTCCGTGCTGAAGGATTCGGTCGCTGCGACGGCCGGTTTTTGGCGTGCAGAGGCAGCGCGGTGTTTTGCAGACGAGGATCTGCGTCGGGGCGAAACAGCGTTGGCTGCCGTTGAAGCCCTCGTACCAGGCGACTCCGACGCAGCACGCATGCGCAAGGGCGGCCCAACTTTGAAAACTGGATTGTCGCTGGCGAGGGCTGCTCGGCGCGCGCAAGAGGCGGGCGAGTTCGATCGTTCTTTACAGACGATGAAGCAGTCGGTAGCAGCCTGCAACGATCTCTCGATTCTGCGTTCGCACCTCGCCGAACTTCTCAATGGCTTTCATTCCGAGGACGCCGTCGCGGAGGCGCGTGAAGCGGCACGCTTGAATCCCGAATCGATTGAAGCGTGGCGTGAACTGGGTGATGCCAACCTTGAACGACGTGCATTCGAGGCCGCAGTGACGGCGTACAACGAGGCCATTGTTCGCGATCCCGGTTACGCATTGCTTTACGGCAAAAAGGCGCAGGCGCTGCTCGAACAAGGCCGCCGAATCGACGCACTCGATACGATCAACCGGGGCGCCGAGGTTGGAGGCGAGGGGTTTTTCCTGGCTGCCATTCGCGGGGACATCCTCGCTGCGATGGATCGCCATGGTGAAGCCGCTGAAGCCTACGATCAGGCCCTGATGTTCGAGCCCGAAGACCACTGGGCTCTCCATCAGGCCGCCGTCGAACATGCCGCTGCGAACAACCACGCCCGGGCACAGGTGCTGTTCCTGTCGGCCATCGAGCACGATCACGACGGTTGCCATCAAACGCTGGTCGATTACGCACAGCTCCTTCAAAAGCTAGGTCGAATAGGGGATGCCGTTAGGTTGTATCGGCGGGCCGTGGCGGCAGTGCCGGCTGAAACTGAATGGCGACAATGGCTGCGAGATGCGGAAAAGGAACTTTCCGCCGCACCCAACTAGGCGATTGTTTCCGTCTGGAAAATTTTTCGGGCGTTCGCGCCGTGAACCCTTGGGAATTCGGCATCGTATGGGTATCCTGATTTTTTTCTTCGGAGGAACACCGTGGCTGGCAAAGCAGAATTAATTGTTGATGGAAAATCGCTCGAGCTGCCGGTCGTGGTGGGCTCGGAAAATGAACACGCCATCGACATCGCGAAGCTGCGGGCTCAGACGGGCTATATCACGCTCGATCCCGGCTTCATGAACACGGGTTCGACGCAGAGTTCGATTACCTACATTGACGGTGACGCAGGGATCCTGCGTTACCGCGGATACGAGATAGCCGAGCTGGCCGAGAAGTCGACCTTCGTCGAGGTTAGCTACCTTCTCATTTACGGTCGTCTGCCGACCGCTCCCGAGCTCGAGGGTTACCGTTCGCAAATCAAGCGACACTCCTTGTTGCACGAGGACATGAAAAGCTTTTTCGCGGGTTATCCCTCGACCGCGCACCCGATGGCGATCCTATCGTCGATGGTTTGTTCGCTGTCGAGCTACTACCCCGACGCGTTGCAAATCCACGACGACCAGGCCAACGATCTGCACATGATTCGTTTGATGGCGAAGATGCGAACCATCGCCGCCTTCTCGTACAAGAAGTCCGTCGGTCAACCCTTTGTCTACCCGCAAAACGGACTCCACTACGTTGCCAACGTGTTGAACATGTTGTTCTCGGTGCCGAGCGAACCCTACGTCATCGACGACGAACGCGTGCGCGCCCTCGATGTTTTGCTGATGTTGCACGCCGATCACGAGCAGAACTGCAGCACCTCGACGGTTCGCATGGTTGGCAGCTCCCATGCCTGCGTCTACGCCGCGGTTTCGGCCGGTATCTGTGCACTCTGGGGGCCTCTACACGGCGGCGCAAACGAGAGCGTTATCCAGATGCTCAAGGAAATCCAGGCATCCGGCGGAGACATCAAACCGTACGTGGATCGCGCCAAGGACAAGAACTCGGGCTTCCGTCTGATGGGCTTCGGCCACCGCGTCTACAAGAATTACGATCCGCGCGCCCAGATCATCAAAGCGCAGTGTGACAAGGTTCTTGCCAAGCTGAAGGCTCCGGATCCCTTGCTCGACATAGCCCGTCGCCTCGAAGAGACGGCGCTTTCGGATCCTTATTTCGTGGACCGCAAGCTGTTCCCGAACGTGGACTTTTACAGTGGCATCATCTACCGCGCGCTCGGCATTCCCACCGAAATGTTCACCGTCATGTTCGCGCTTGGTCGTCTGCCAGGATGGCTCGCGCACTGGAAAGAAATGTTGGGTGATCCGGCGACCAAGATCGGCCGTCCCCGCCAAGTCTATACCGGCGCGAAACTCCGCACCTACGAACCCATCGAGCAGCGCGGGAAGTAATTCGCATGGGTGTGCGTCGCAACCTCGGCGCTGTTCCACTCCGCCTGCCTGCGGCGCTCCTGCGCATGCTTCGCCCCGCGGGCGGCGGTTTGTTTTCCGTTTCTTCGGGCTCGGCCGATACCCTGGCGTTTCAAAAATCGTATTACGATTGTTCTGACGCCGAGGGGGTTGAACAGACCTGGTTGACCGAGCTCTCGCGGTTGCGGGAAGCTCGGGTGTTCCTCATTGGCATCCCGTCTGATACTGGCGCAGGCCTCGTGCGTGGCGCTGCCTACGGTCCGCGTGGCTTGCGGGCGGCGTGGCTGTCCAACACCCGCGGGTTACGTCGCACGTTTGCGCGCCAGGGCGTTGTGGATGTGGGCGACGTTTTGTGTGTGCCGCATTTGTTGCACGACGAAATGGTGTCGGAGAAACAGAAGCGGGCAACGCGGGCCGCAATCTATTCGAATGTCGCGTCCGGAAAGTTGCCCGTATCGCCGCTGTCGGTTGCCGAGGCGGTTTGTCGTTTTCTGTTAAAACTGAATCCCACGGCGCGGTTGTTAATGCTGGGCGGTGATCACAGCGTGGCCTGGCCGGTTTTCGTGGGGCTAAACGCCCGTCACAAGGCACTGGGGGTAGTGCATCTCGATGCGCATACCGATCTCCTACCGGCGCGACAGGGAGTGCGCATTTGTTTTGCGACCTGGGCCCATCACGCCAACCGGCGTCTCGGTCGAGGTCGATTGGTGCAACTTGGGGTTCGGGCTTCTGCGCACGATCGGGCTCATTGGGAAAAGCAAAATGGGCTGTGGCAATTGCGAGCAGACGAGTTGATTTCTCGTCCGCCGCGGACCGTGGCTGACGAGGTTGCCCGCCATCTTGCGGTCGTCGGCGCACGCCAGATCTACCTTTCCAATGACATTGACGGGACCGATGGGGGCGCTGCGCCTGCGACGGGCACTCCGGAGCCGGGTGGTTTGCAGCCCGAGTGGGTCGAAGCCTTCATCACGCGGCTTGGCCGCCGGGTGGACTTGGTAGCGGCCGACCTGGTCGAGGTTGCGCCTCCGGTCGGGGATGGGGAAGGGGCCCGCAAGACACTTTTCGTGGGCACGCAGTACCTGCAGGCCAGTTTGAATGCCATGCTGCGCGAGAAATGAACGAAAAACGCGGTTCCAGGTCCGACGCCATTGATGACGATGCCTTGGCGCAAGTGTACGACAGTTTGGAAGCAGGCGATCTCGCCGCGGCTCGCGGTGCGATTGACGCCTTTAACAAAAGCCATCCCGGCAACCCCGACGTGGCATTGTTGGCGGCCGCCTGCGATCAGGCCTCCGGTGATGAAGAGGCCGCGGTCGAGCGGCTGCGCGCGATCATCAAATCAGAGCCCGAGTGGATCGAGCCGGTTTTGACCCTGGCATCGCTTTTGCGCGCGCGTGCCGAGTCGCCTGCAGGATTGAAAGAGCCCTTGAAGCTGGTGACCGCCGCGCTTGAAAAGGCGGAAGATGAGGAAGACTTTCTGGATGCTCTCGTGTTGAAAGCCGGTCTTGAGTTCGAGATGGACAAACCCGACAACGCGATGGCAACGCTTGAAGAGTTGCCACCCACCGACGTGCTCGCCGAGACACCCGAGGTTGCACTGGATGTCATCGAGCTCTATCTGCAGCTCGGGGCCGAGGAAGAGCCCGAAGCCCTTGCGGATGCGTTGCTTGAAAAGGTCAAGGACTCTGAAGTCCAGGCTGATGCGTGGTACGCAAAGGGTGTGTTGGCCAATATGCGCGACGACGAAGAACAGCAGCGTCAGGCCTGGACCCATGTGCTTGAGCTCGATACCGATGCACCGGGTGCGGACGAGCTGATGGAGCAGGACGAGGTCATTGCGGTGGTTGAAGAGGCGCTTTCCGATCTACCCGAGCGAGCCCGCGCAATGCTCTCCAACGTTCCGATACTCGTTGCTGACTTGCCGGCTGCCACGACAGTTGCCGATGGCATGGATCCTCGTGCGCTCGGCATGTTCTCGGGCCCGAGCACCCTCGAATCATCGATTCTCGATTCCCAACCCGAGCTGCGACAGATTGTGATCTTCCGCCGCAACCTGAATCGTGTTTCGTCCGATCCAGAATCGTTGCGCGAAGAAATTCGTGTCACGTTGATGCACGAAATCGGCCACTTTTTTGGCATGAGCGAAGACGAACTTGAGGCGATGGGCCTTTCGTAGTTCGCTTGCCGGAGCCCCCGGACCATCCGCTGTTGCAGCGGCGGTCCGGCATTTGGGCGACTACAGGGACCAGAGATCAGGTCGGCTTGCTGCCTTGTTGACCTGCTCGACCACTTCCTTCTGAATTTGGGCGAGCCTCGTCTCCAGGATACGCATTGTCGTGATGCGTTGTTTGTACTTCTCCATGATCACCTGATCGGGCGACCCCGTCATGACGGAGTCGTACAGTTCAGTGGGCTTGATCGGGATGACGTTCTTGG
>JAYUPZ010000011.1:0-11181 GCA_043759805.1 Myxococcales bacterium
GATGGCCGGTGTCGCAAGTTGTTCCCTGTCCACGAGGCGTTGTGTAATCCAATTCGCGTCACGCGCGTTGACCGCCATGTTCAGCGTCAATATGGATTCCTTGCCTAAGGGATGAATCTGAAAGTCGAGGCGTCCAGGGGCGAAGGCGCCCCGTTCCAAATGCAAAGAAACGGTTTCGGCCGTCGCAGCGAGGCGAAAAGCCCCTTTCAAGTTGGCCGCCGGGATCTCAAGCTCCCAGTCCACGTCCGTCGTCTTCGCCTCGACCCGAACGAGTGAGGGAACCGCACGTCGGTAGTTTTCGACCTCGACAAGAAGACGTCGAAGGCGCCCGGGGGAGCTTGGCATCCGCATTGCCACGAATACCTCGTTGCGGGGTGGGTTGCCAATTCGTACCACGACGGAACCCGGCGGGGCCACGCCAAATGCACGCTGCAAGTCGTTCGGGTCGGGCGTGACCGACTCGGCCACGGTCAGCTTTCCCTGTCCAAACGCCATCCCAGGCAAGAGCAGGCAAAGGAGTGGCGGCCAAAATCGCCGTGCGACGGTCATGTAATTCATGCTAGCTTTGGCCGCTCATTTTCGCAGCCCTTTCTTGTGATGGATCTTCGTCGTTTGCGCCTTGCCGTTCTGCTGGTGACAGCCCTCGTGTTGCTTGCGATCGTCGAGTCGGTCAACGCAATCACCGCGCCTCTGTTTGCACCTTCCGAAATGGATTGGCGGTCGGTCGCAGGCGCCGTACGGGCGGAGTTCAAAGACGGCGATCTGGTTGTTGCGGCTCCCGCCTGGGCCGATCCGGTAATGCGGTTGCACATGGGCGACCTGTTAACGCCGGCCATCGCCGCTCGCCTTGACGACGATCGCTTCGGCCGGGTGTGGCAGGTTGCACAGCGCGGTGCTCGGGCACCCGAGGCACGCGGAACCCTCGCAAAGAGCCACCGGTTCGGTGCGCTCACCCTTGAACGCTACGATCGAAAACCCGCCAAAGTCCACTTCGACTTCGTCGGCGCCTGGCACCGTGCGAGGGTCGTGCGTCGCGAGCCCGGGCGAGGCGAACTCGATTGTCCGCGCGGCACGGATCGGTTCGCCTGTCCCAACCTCGGCTTCAACTTCGTCAAGCCCGAAATCCTCGAAATCGGACACAGTCTGCGACACGCGCTTTATGCGCAACCGGTTGGAGGCGCGACGGTGGTCATTGAGTTTGGGGAGCCCGAGCTTGGTTCCGAGCTGGTTGTGGCAGCCGGTCTTCATCACGTTTGGTTCCGAAAAGCGGGGGATGGCGACGTTGTGTTGCGCGTATTCATAGGCGGCCACGAACGTTTGGTTCAAAAGTCACACAACAAATCGGGATGGCAACGTTCACGCATCGATACCGCGGACCTTGCGGGGCTCCATGTTCCGGTTCGTTTCGAGATCACGTCGGAACAACCTTTTGCGCGCCACTTTGGTTTTGCCGCCGAGGCACGCAGCCCATGAGCGCGGTGGTGTTGACGCCGCGCGATCGGCGAATCGATCGCGGGATTGCCGCCTTGTTGGCAGTGCTGACGCTGTGTTGGCTGATGGGCACCGAGGGCAAACAAGGGATAGGGCGCGACGAAGCGCAATACATGCGGGCCGCGGAACGATACTGGGGCTGGTTTGCGCATCTGAGCGACAACATCAAGTCGGGTCACATTCGATCGTCGTTTACCCGTTCGGGCCTGGATGCGTACTGGAGCGACAATGCTCCCGATCATCCCGTCGTGATGAAGATCCTGTACGGGGTTTCGTGGCGGCTGTTCCACGGGAAAGAAGCGGAGGTCGGCCGGTCCTATCACCCGCTCGCCTATGAGCTCGACCACGGGACGATTCCAATCTTTCGGCGGCCGACAACCGCGTTTCGCTTTCCGGCGATGTTGATGGCAGGTTTGCTGGCAGCGCTTGTGTTCTTTTTGGCGCGCGAGTTCTTGCCACGGACGCCATCGGTCCTGGCTGCTGTCCTCGCAGTCGCCCAACCGCATTACTTTTTTCATGCGCCCCTGGCGTGCTTCGACGCGCCCGTCACGACGATGGCTGTGGCCGTGGGGCTGTGTTACTGGAAGGCCCTGCGATCCTCGCGCTGGGGTCTTGTCACAGGTGTCGTCTTTGGTATTGCGCTTGGTGTGAAACACAACGCCTGGCTGATGCCAATCTTTCTTTTGGGTCACCACATCTGGATGCACCGGGAGCGACTGTTGCGTTTTCGCCTGCCGCCCATTTCCCTGGCTTTTGTCGCCATGTTGGTGGCCGGCCCTCTGCTTTTTGTGGCGCACTGGCCCTGGATCTGGGTGTCGCCCGTTGCGCGAACCCAAATCTACGTGATGCGACACCTGCAACACGAGCACTACAATTTTGAATATCTCGGACGGAACTGGAACCTGCCACCCACGGAAATTGGCGACCAGGTTTTGCGTGCGACGTTTCCGTGGGTATCCACGGCGCTCACCGTTCCCGTGACGACGCTTTTGCTCGCGGTGGTGGGTGCAGTGATTCTGATTCGCCGCCGCAAAGAGAAAGTCGATGACACCGAGTCTGCACCGACGGCCGAAATGACGCCAAGCTGGAAAACACCGGGCCGCGGGATCGATCGCGCACAGGGTGCCTACTTCGCGGTACAGGTGCTGGGACCGATGGCGGTCTTGACCGTGCCTTCAACCCCGATCTTCGGAGGTGTGAAACACTTCATGCCTGCCGCCCCTTATCTGGCGATCGTGGCTGCGATGGGCGCCCACTTTGCGTGGACGGTTTTGAACACGACCCTTGTGCCCCGAATGGTAGCCCGCTGGCGTCGCTTGGTTCCAATTTTGCCGGTGGCCCTTGCAGCCTTGTTCGCTCTGCCGGCGGTATCCGAGACCCAGCGATCGCATCCCGATGGGCTATCGCACTACAACTTGATTGCCGGTGGTTTTGCAGGAGGCGCCACCCTCGGGATGAACCGGCAGTTCTGGGGATACTCCGTGCTACCGTTGCTAGACAGCATGGGGAAAAACGTACCGGCGCGTCGAAATGTCTACTGGCATGATGTGATGGGGGATGCGTTGAATTTGTACATTCGCGATGGGCGCCTGCCGGTCGGCATGGGGAACACGGGCGTCGGCGAAGATGCGATTCGCAATTCAGACATGGGCATCATTGTTCACGAATTACACATGAATCTCTACGAAGCCGTCTTCTGGGATAACTATCGGACCGTCCAGCCGACGTGGGTACGGACCCGCGAAGGGGTCCCAATCGTCACCGGTTACAAACGACCTGGCGCGCCCTTTCTCGATTTGACCACGCCATGAAACAAGAGAACACCGACTCCGACACGCTGTCAGCCGATGCCATTCCGGCCGCGACCAGCGGACCACGTGTCCTGCAAAGGTTGTTAAAGAGCAAGTTCGGCCTCGTCGCCATCTACCTGGTCTTTTTGGCGGCCTATCTCGGTGCGTCCGGTTCCCGCTTGCGACGACCTTCTCCCTACAACCACTTCGCCTATCTCGCTCAGGGTTGGCTAAGCGGCAGCCTTGCACTCACGACGGATCCGCCCAACGAAAACGACTGGGCCCGGGTTGAGATCTTGAAACTGCAGGATGGCAGCGAGATTAAGGGTCAGTTCTCTCGTCGCGGCGCGACTGATCGCTTTATTCCTCTGTCGGGTCCCTCTCGTACGGTTCGTGACGATGAAATCGTATCACGACGTTGGAAGCGATACGTTTCATTTCCGCCGTTTCCCGCCGCGGTGATGACGCCGCTTGTTGCCATATGGGGTTTGTCGACCAACGACGTCATTCTCACCGTCGTCTGGGCCGCCATCAATCCCGTGTTGCTGTTTATGCTGCTTGGATTTCTACGGCGGAAAAACTATTCCGAGCGTACGCCGGTCGAGGATCTCTGGCTCACCGTCATGTTTGGAGCCGGCTCGGTCTATTTCTTTTCATCGGTGGTCGGTCAGGTTTGGTACACCGCCCACGTGATGGCCACAACGATGGTCATCGGGTACGTGTGGGCAAGCATTGAGGGACATCGACCGGCGCTTGCCGGTCTCTTTGTCGGCCTCGGCTTCGCCACCCGCACCCCGCTCGGGTTCATGTTGCCCCTGTTCCTGCTTGAAGTGATTCGCGCCGAAGGAGGATGGCGGAAACTCTGGCAAACCCGAAGGCTGCCCCGGCGAATGGTGTTGCGATTGCTGCGGTTTGCGGTTCCCGCCGCCGCCATTCTTGCAATTTTGCTGGTTCACAATCACCTGCGTTTCGAACGCTGGGGGGAATTCGGACACAAGTATCTCAACATCGTCTGGCAAGACCGCATGCAACGATGGGGTTTGTTCAACTACCACTTCATGTCCCGCAATCTCACAGCCGCCCTCGTTTTGCTCCCCCGTATTCTTGCGAAATGGCCCTACCTGCAGGTCAGTCGGCACGGTATGTCGCTCTTTCTAACCACACCGAACCTCGGTTATCTGGTCAAACGCGGTGTGCGCAGCCCTCTTGCATGGGGCCTCTGGTTGTCGGTGCTGGCCACGGCTTTGCCGCACTTGATGTATCAAAACTCGGGCTTTGTTCAGTTCGGATATCGCTTCAGCCTCGACTACATGATCTTCCTTGTGGCCCTCCTGGCGGTCGGCAATGTCCGTATGACCTGGGTCTTCAAGCTGCTGATCTTGCTATCTATTCCGGTGAATCTGTTTGGCGCGATCACATTCGATCGAATGACCCAGTACACCTACTCCGACAGCTTCTTCCCGAACGGTCCGGAATAGCGTCAATCGTTTGACAGTCGAACCCGTCAAGGTCATCCGTACTTGTGACGATTGATCCTTTTGGTGTCAGACAGGGGAAAAGGCGGCAACGAACACGAGTCGCTCGCACAGACGGCAAGTCGGCTGTGCGCGGTCGAGCGTCAGCTTGAGCAACAGATTCAGCGCCTCACCGCGGTGAATCGTTTCACGCTGGAGGTCTCTGGCGCCATTGGCCCCATCGCGATTGGCCGCGCTGCCGCCGGGCTTTTGTTTGGCGTGTTCGATCTGGATCTCGTGGTCGCACTCGTTCCGGGATTATCGGGACGCGGGGTGCAACGGATCCTCCGTTTCCCGCGCGAAGATATTGATCGGGTGGACCCGGCATCCGAGACCGACTGGGTCGCGGGATATGTCCCGGGAACGCCCGTCATCTGGTCGACCGGAGACGAGATTCCGCCCGAGATTCTCGACGAGATTGACATCCTGGTCATGGAGGCCTGTGGCGGCCGGTGTGCGGATCTGAGCATTGTTCCAAACGTGGCACTTTTGCCGATCGGAAATCCTGAAGACGTCGAGGGCCGCGGCGTCCTTCTGGCCGTGACGCTCGCGCCTGGAAAACGCACCGCAGAAGTCATACCGGGTGACGATGATGACGTATTTCTTTCGCTGGTTGCGCGAAACGTTGGGGCGGCCCTGGAACGTGCAGGTCTCGTACGCGATCTGGAGACACGTGTCACCGAACGTACTGCCGCGCTTGCCGCTGCGCGAACGGCATTGGATACCGAAGTCGCCGAAAGGCAGTCTGCGGAGAATCGCCTACGCCTCGCGGAACGCCTTGAGTCGGTGGGCCGTCTCGCGCTCGGGGTTGGTCACGAAATCAACAACCCGTTGTCGTACATTTGGTTCAATCTGGAGTATGTACGCGATCTGCTAAAGGAGATGGAAGGTCAAATCGGTGTTGCGCGAACCGAGGAGTTGACGACACCTCTTGAGGAAGCGTTGGGCGGAGCAAGCCGCATCAAGCGCATTGTCGAAGATCTGCGTATCTTCGGTCGCGACGACAAGCCGCGCAACCAGGCTGTGGACCTGCACGACGCCCTTGACCTTGCGGTTAAACTTGGCGTCGCCGAGATCAAATCCCGCGCCACCATCGTGCAATCGTTTGCCGCCACGCGCCCGGTGTTTGGCGACCGGGGACGTCTGGAACAGGTCTTTGTGAATCTGCTCGTAAACGCAGCACAAGCAATGCCCGAGGGTAAGGTGAGTCACAATCGGATCGACATTCGCACGCGCGACGGGGCCGACGGCACAAACCGCGTCCTGGTCGAGATCGAAGACACGGGCCCGGGCATTCTCCCGGGAGATATTGAACGGGTTTTTGATCCCTTTTTCACCACGAAACCAATAGGTCGGGGTTCAGGCCTCGGTCTTTCTCTGTGTCACGGCATCGTCACCGGAATGGGTGGACAGATTCGCCTTGAAAGTCAGGTCGGGGTCGGGACGCGGGTGTGTCTCGATTTTCCCGCAGCAGAAATTGGGGACGCGCAAAGCATACGGGAAAGCAACACAGAGCTGACAGCACTTGTGCAGCCGGGGACAGGTGGCGTTCGAATCTTGATCGTCGACGATGAGCCATTGATTCGCCGTTCGCTGTCACGGTTGCTCAACGGCTACGAGGTCGTAACTGCCGCCAGCGGTCGGCAGGCCATTGAGATGTTAAAGAGCGAATCTTTTGACGTCGTCATTTGCGACCTGATGATGGGGGATCTCACGGGCATCGATGTGTATCACGCGATTGAAGTTGATTCTCCCCGGTTGAAAGACCGGGTTGTCTTTATCACCGGCGGTGCGTTCACAGATGCGACCCGCGAATTTCTTGAGCACACCACCAACCGCACGCTGAAAAAGCCGATCTCGCGCAAGGAACTGCACGCCGCGATCGCGCAGACGATCCGGTAGCCGCTATCGCCGACGAATGCCGATGGCCGCGCCCTGGGTTCGTGTTGGCGCATTTGCGGGCGCACCACGAAACGTATTCGGAGCGCCCCTCTGCACGGGGGGCAACGCTCGCAGCATCCGGCCACCTCGCCCGGAATAAGGAACAACTGTCCGTACGCTTGGCCCGGGACCCGGCATGTGAGGCGTCTTATCGATATCAAGATCCTGCGCGTGCGGCGGTTGATTCGGCGGATCGATGCGCCGGGCTCGGTCAAAACGATCCCCGCCGCGCTGTCCGCGCACATTGGGATATTGGTTTCGATAGTACTGCGCGTAATACGGCCAGTATGACCAGAAGTAAGCGTCGTATTGACCTTGCCAGGTGTAGTACCCGCCGATCTGGACAAACAGCGACGAAACCGGACTCCACAAGTGTTGGTGGGGTCCACCCATGAAACACCACGAGCCACCGTTGACGGGCTCGTTGGGGTGAGCGCCGTGATACGGATAAATGTTTCCGCCCGGGTGGCCAAAGTCGACCGGATCCCCCGTGAACACGTAGCAGTCATCGCGTTCCGAGAATAACCGCACGTCGACGGGCGGGTAGGGGTGAAAATGCAACGCGTCCTCATCATGCCAATCGCTCGGTCGCGCCTCGACGGTCGGATCGGACGGGTGCGAGCCGATGTAGCAATAGCCGTTATTTCCGGGACGCGGAACCATTTGTACCACAGGCGGAACGGGAGGCGCAGGGGCGTTAGGCTGGACCGTCGTTCCGGGCCCTGGCGCACCGAAATCGGCAAAGTTGCTGTAGTTGGCTCCCGGCGCATCAAACGCG
The DNA here is from genome assembly GCA_043759805.1 of Myxococcales bacterium. Lineage (GTDB taxonomy): Bacteria > Myxococcota_A > Polyangia > Fen-1088 > Fen-1088 > JAWXBF01. The sequence continues at coordinate 7,515 of JAYUPZ010000011.1, forward strand.
GGATCCTGGGCGAAGGCGGCACCCATCTGAACCCGTCCGATGCCAAGCGAAACGGCCAACATTGGGCCGGCCACAGCCACAAGCGAAATTGGAATCCAGTAGCGCAACATCGGGTTTGTTCTTCGACGCCGCCATGATCGCGAAAATGCGAGTGCCATGGAGACAAGGCTAACGTATGCAAGGCAGAGGCCGAAAGAGCGTTTTCGCCCGTCTCAGCGATAACAGGGGTTTAATGCTCGAATCCCCGGGGGTCCGTGAAGAAACCACCACAGGGGGTCGGCCAGGTGTGCCGCAGCCGCCCGCTCAAACGACCCTTAGCTGGCTTCTTGGGTCGCTTTCTGCGATAAACCCCGGGCCATGTCGGAACAGCCCCAGACCCTCGAACAGAAGCTCAACCAGACCCTTAAAGACGCGATGCGTTCCAAGGACTCGCAAACGGTCGACAGCATCCGCATGTTGAAGACCAAGCACATGGAACGCCGCACCACGGCAGGTTTCAAGGGCGAGCTCGACGACAACCTGTGGCTTGAGGTCATCACGGCCTACCAGAAGCAGTTGAAGAAAACCCGCGAAGAGTTCGTTGCAGCAGGTGAGCGTGGCCAGGAAGCGCTGCCGCAAATCGATTTCGAGATTGGCTTTTGCGCTCAGTTCTTGCCAACACTTGCGAGTGAGGCCGAGACACGCGCCATCGTTTCGGAAGTTATCACCCGCCTGGGTGTGACGGATGGCAAACAGCAAGGCCGCGTGATGGGTGAGATCATGAAGGCCCACAAGGGCAAGCTGGATTCGGCGATCGTCAAGCAAGTCGTCGCCGAACTGCTTCCCTAGTCACGGGTCGACACCGGTCTACTGCAGACCGGGTCGGCGCAGATTCTCGAGAATGTGGCGGGTCGCGGTCGAGCGGTTCAGCGTGTAGAAATGCACGCCGGGTGCGCCCCCCGCGATGAGTCCCTCGCATTGTGTGGTTGCGTGGGCAATACCGAGCGCCTCCACCGCCGCTGCGTCCTCGCGAACACGGTTTAACTCGTTCTGCAACGACGACGGGATGCTCGCGCCGCACATTCGGGTAAAGCGTTCGATCTGCGCAGCATTGAGAATGGGCATAATGCCCGCGATAATCGGCACGGAAATCCCTGACTCTTTCGCCCGTGTTACGAAATCAAAGTAGACCGCGTTGTCGAAGAAGAGCTGGGTAATGAGAAAGTCGACACCGGCGTCAACCTTGGTCTTCAAGTGCGCCATGTCCCGTTGCGGGTCGCGACACTCCACGTGTGTTTCCGGATAGGCCGCCGCCGCCAAACAAAACGCATCACCGTGAAGCTGTCGAATGAACGCAACCAGCTCGGAGGCATTCGCAAAACCTCCGGGCGGCGTCTCGAAGCGTTCGGCGCCGGCCGGTGGATCGCCGCGCAGGGCGATGATGTTTGAAATGCCAGCTTGCAGCAACCGATCCAGAACCCGGGCGATTTCATCGCGTCCCGCGCCAACGCAGGTCAAATGCGCCATGGCGGTAATGCCCAGGTTGCCCTGGATACGTCCCACGAGGTCGATCGTGCGGTCCCGGGTTGAACCGCCCGCGCCATAGGTCACGGAGACGTAGGCGGGTTTAAGATTCGAGAGTTCGGCGACGGTTTCTTCAAGGCGTCGGGTGCCTTCGTCGGTCTTCGGGGGGAAGAATTCGAAGGAATAAAGCGGGCGCCCTGTACCCAACAAACCGGTGATCTTCATTGCGGGGCGCCATCTTAGCGAAACGTGGCGAAATTGCCGCAATTCCTGCCGGAGTCACGGGGCTTGCGGGGTCCGTGGGTGTCGTGCCATGTTCGCGGCTAAATGACGACAAAAGCCATCATCAAACGAATTTCAGCACGAGAAATCCTGGACTCCCGCGGCAACCCAACGGTTGAGGCAGAGGTCGAACTCGAAAGCGGTGTGTTTGCAACAGCGGGGGTGCCCTCGGGCGCCTCGACCGGTGAACACGAAGCCCTCGAATTGCGCGATGGCGATGCCAAGCGTTTTCAGAAAAAGGGCGTGCTCAAGGCCGTTGAGAACGTTCAGAAATACATCTCCCCGGTCTTGCTTGGTCGTGATGCGTTTGACCAGGCCGGTCTTGACGCCGCCATGCTGAGCGCCGATGGGACGCCCAACAAGGGCAAGATTGGCGCGAACGCGATCCTCGGTGTGTCGATGGCCGCTGCTCGCGCGGCCTCAATGGCGCTTGATGTGCCGCTTTACAAGTACCTCGGTGGCCCGAACGCCCGCGTTCTGCCCGTGCCACTGATGAACATCATCAACGGCGGTGCGCACGCCAACAACAAGCTCGACTTTCAGGAGTTCATGATCGTCCCGGCAGGTCTGCCGACCTTCGCCGAGGCCTTGCGCGCAGGCGCCGAAATCTTCCAGACCTTGAAGAAGATTTTGCACGACAAGGGTTTCCCCACCTCGGTGGGCGATGAAGGTGGCTTTGCCCCCAACCTCGAAGGTGCTGAACAGGCCTGCACAGTCGTCATCGACGCCATCGAAAAGTCTGGCTACAAAGCCGGCAAGGACGTGTACCTCGCCCTCGACGTCGCCTCAAGCGAACTGTACGACAAGGCGACCGGAAACTACGTCTTCAAGAAAGAAGGCAAGACCCTGGATCGCGCAGGGATGATCAACCTGTACAAGACCTTGTCTGAAAAGTATCACGTCATCTCGGTTGAAGACGGCATGGCCGAGAACGACTGGGACGGCTGGGTTGCACTGACCCAAGCCATCGGCAGCAAGGTGCAGCTGGTGGGTGACGATCTCTTCGTCACGAATCCCGTTCGCATCAACGAGGGCATCAAGAAGGCCGCTGCCAACAGCGTGCTCGTGAAGGTCAACCAGATTGGCTCACTGACCGAGACGCTCGATGCTGTCGAGACCGCGCACCGCACGGGCTGGACGACGATCATCTCGCACCGCTCGGGTGAAACCGAAGATTCGTTCATCGCTGATCTCGCGGTGGCCACACGTTCGGGTCAAATCAAGACCGGCTCGCTTGCCCGTTCGGAGCGCGTCGCCAAGTACAACCGCCTGCTGAAGATCGAATCGGACCTCGCTGGCACAGCCATTTACCCCGGCCTGTCTGCTTTTAAGGCCCGCTAACGGCGGGATCCGACGCGTCGGCGCCGAATCAGCGCCGACGCAAATAGAGCTCCGAGTAAGAGTGGGGCAAAATGTTTAAGTAGCCTCGGTTATCAAACTTTGATCGCGTGGGTTGGGGTATCGTGATCGCCAGCCATGTCCCCTTCGAAGATCACCGATGGCCTGTCGTCTGTTGCTCCGAGGCCGGTCCTTCGAGAAGACGGCATTGAGTACGGCTTCATCGGCAAGCTCCAAGGCCTCAAATACGAATACCGCCAGGACATCGCAGACCGCGCCTCGCTGGAGCAGAACTTCCGCGAGAAGTTCGAGGCCCTGAACCGAGTCCGCCTTACCGATGGCGAGTTCGCCCGCCTGCTTGACGAGATCGTCACCCCGGATGTTTTCGCTGTCTCCAAAACGCTGCGCGCCATCAATTCCTTCAACCGCGACGACGGCACCCCGCTGAACTACACGTTGGTCAACATCAAGGACTGGTGCAAAAACACCTTCGAGGTAATCAACCAACTGCGCGTCAACACGGACAACAGCCACCACCGTTACG
>JAYUPZ010000012.1:0-26155 GCA_043759805.1 Myxococcales bacterium
CTGCCGTTCAGGTGGCCATCGCAGAGAAAGCACGCGAAAGAGGCATCGCGGTGCTCCTCAATGCGAGACATCTGCACAGCGAGATGGACGAGCTTCTGCGACTCAGCGACTACGTCATCGGCTCAGAAAGATTCGTGGCCGAAATTGCCCCTTCCGACAAGATCGAGCGCAGCCTCGCCCAGATAGCGCGACTTGGTCCACGAAGCGTGGTGATTACGCAGGGCGACGCCGGAGCCATCGGGCTGCAGGGCGATACCCTCGTAAAAAAAGAGGCGATCGACGTTTTCATCGCCGACACCACCGGCGCGGGTGACGTATTTTGCGGGGCCTTCGCCTACGGTGTTCTTCAGGGTTGGGGCATCGAAAAATCGCTTCCCTTCGCCAACGCCGCGGCTGGCCTTTGTTGTCGTACAGTTGGGGCCCGCGCGGGTCTGCCGAGCATGTCCGAAATCCTGGAATTCCTGTAGGCGTGGCCAGAGCAGGAATGGTGTTGTACTGTCCCCCCATTCATGGCGGACAGACCCCCTCGATCCCGACGCCTTTCTCGCAATCGTAACCGTACGTGGCGCGTCCTGCGCTGCCTCGTTCGTAACGCCGAGCGCCGAACCCAACGATGGCCGATTCGACTCCTCGTCGCCATCTGTGTACTGGTGGCGCTGTGGCAATTCAGCTTTTTCGTTCGCCCGGGGATGCTCGATTCTCATTACCGCAACACAGGCTCGACCGGACGCCACTGGGAAGGTCGCTTCGCGTATTTTTATTACTACTTAAACCTGATGCCGGTTGCGAGTACCAATCCGGATCCGCCGATGAGCAAAGAAGGCGCGAAGCAGTTTTTTGAGACACAGGGGGAAACCCTTGTGCAGGACATCAACCCGACCTGGATGAGCGGTGAGTTCGGCAAAATTTTCCCGCATCTTTTCCACGCGGCAATTCAGGGTAAACCCGAATCGACCAGCTACAGACCGTTCTCCGCCTTTCTCTTCACGACGTCTTTGCTCGCCTTGCTGGTCGCGTTTTGGTGGAGAGGCAGACCCCTCTTGGGATTGTTGCTGACAATCTTGTTGGGCTCAAACCCCTTTCAGGTGTTTGAGGTTTACGGCAACGAGAACGTGCACGGCACCATGATTTCGATCGCGATCTGGATGCTCGCACTACACGCCGGCGTCTTGACCCGCAAGATGATCGCGCTTCGCTGGCTTTTCGCCGTGGCCATCGTCTCGGGACTCTTGCTCGCGACGGTTCGTACCGGACGCTCGGAACCCGCCACGTTGATTCTCTCGGCGATGGCGACGTACCTCGCCTACTCTGCGGTGCGATGGCGATTGCGCCTGGTGCTTTGCGGATTGTTGCTTGTGACCTTCGTCGGAACCAGTCAAGCCTGGTCCGCGTATTTCAACCACAAGGTGAAGGAATCCGCCGCCGAGCTCAAGCGCGTTGGTGGCCACCCCTTCCCGTTTCGCTTTCGCATTCACCACCACTTTTGGCATCCCGTGTGGTGCGGGCTCGGGGATTTCGACCAAACCCACGGATATGAATGGGACGACCACAAGGGTGTTGCGTACGCCGGTCGTTTCTACGAACAACGCGTGGGCGAAAAGATGCCCATCCTGGCGCGGGGTCCCGAGTTCTCCTTCACAAAACTTTACGATCGCAGCGAGTATTACGACGACGCCCGCATGTACAAAAAATACCCTTCCGATGTCGATGCGTATGACGACATCCTCAAGGAGAAAGTCGTCCATGACATTGCTGAGGATCCGGCATGGTATCTCGGCATTCTTGCTCGAAGAGCCTGGCGCATCGTTTCCGACACCTGTGCCATTCGTCTGACGACGGTATGGGGCGCGGTTCCGATTCCGTTCGGGGGACTGGCCGCGATTGCCGTGTGCTTTCTTTTCGCGGGCACGGGCGCCGGATTGTTCCTTCGCCTGTGCGCGTTTACACTGCCCACCTGCATCACCCCGTTTGTCATTTACTCCGGGGGCGGCATTCACTACTACGCCATCTTCCATTTCTTTGCCGCTGCGGCCGTTCTGCTCGTCGCCTTGCGAGCCGTTGACCACTGGCGAATCCAGCGAAAACGTCGTATCGCGTGAACCTCACCGACACCCCTACATTGCGCGGTCGCACCATCGTTGTGACGGGTGCCAACGGATTCATTGGCTCCCACGTTGTGCCACAATTACGCGCCGAGGGCGCCACCGTCGTTGCGCTGGGAGGTCCACGCGCGACGGGTGAAACAATTGCCGTCGATCTTGCTCAACCCCTACTTTCCCTCCCGCTGCCAGAACACATCGACGGCTTCGTCCACCTGGCAGCCGACACCGATCCGCACTCACCGCCCGAGCGCCTTCAAACAATCAATGTACAGGCATCTCTTCGTTTGCTCGCATTGGCGCAAGCACGCGGCGCCCGGCATTTTGTGTTTGCATCGACAGGAGGTGTCTACGGATTCTCGGACACCCCACTCACCGAAGACGCGCCTACCGTACCACTCAACACCTACAGCGCATCGAAACTTGAGGCCGAGAAAAAACTACTCGCGGCATCCGGCTCGACAAAGGTCATCGTGCTTCGCCTTTTCTTTCCCTATGGGAGTGCACAACCCGGCCGACTGATGAACCGTATCGCGGAAACAATCCGGAACGGAGATGCTGTCGAAATGCATCGCGACGGAGCCACGCCGATATTGAATCCGATTCACGTCGACGACGTGGTCGAGGCTGTGCTGCGATCCTTGTTTGTCGGCCAGAATACCGTCATCAACGTCGCGGGCACAGAAGCCGTTCCGTTCTCCGAAATCGCCGCGACCATCGCACGCGTCGTGGGCAAGCCCTTGCGAACAAAGCCCGCCCAGGGTCAGGAACCGCAGCACATGATTGCCGACATTACCCGCATGCGCACCACACTCGCCTTGACGCCCAAAATTGGCCTTGGCGAGGGAATATCAAAGGCCCTGCACCATGAGTGACCCCACCTTGAACCTCAATCTATCGATTGTGTTTCCCGTCTACAATGAAGCGGAGGACCTGACAAAGGTCATTGCTGATTTGTTACCGGCCCTCGATGGACTTGGCCCCTACGAAATTGTTCTTTCGCAAAACGGAAGCCGAGACGGATCAGACCGCATCGCAGATGAGCTCGCGATGCAGAACCCCGATATACGGGTAGTCCATGCGACAGTGGCCGACTATGGCTTTGCATTGCACCGAGGGCTGGAAGCGGCACGTGGGCGTTTTGTGGCCAATTTCTCGGTGGATTTCGTTGACGTGGCGTTCCTCCGTGCGGCCCTTCTTCGCATTGTCGATTGCGACGTCGTCCTCGGATCAAAACACCTCGGCTCAGGCGACGATCAAAGGGATTGGGTGCGTCGATACGGAGGCCAGGCATTCCACGGACTCGAACGCTTGACGCTCGGGATCCCTTACTCCGACACGCATGGTCTCAAGGTGTTTCGCCGCACAGCGATTGAACCCTTTTTGCCCCGATGCCAGGAGGGCGGAGGTTTGTTTGAAAGTGAGCTGGTTGCGCTTTGCCACCGCAATGGACAACGCATTGTTGAACTGCCACTGCAAGTGCGTGAAACCCGTCCCAGCCGCAAGGGGATCGGAATGCTTGCCCTGAAATCCCTCGTCGGCCTTGGACGGTTGCGACTGCGGTTGCTTACCCAGTCGCGCCGCGCCTGAACTCATTTTCATACCATCGAACGGTCTTTTCAAGACCTTCGGCGAGTGAGGTACTGGGGCGAAAGTTTAGCAGTTCACTGCAAAGCGAGACGCCACCCAGATGTCGACGGACGTCGCCGGGTCGCGGTGCGACGTGTCGAATATCGGGCGTTCTACCCGAAGCCTCTGCCAGCAATTTCACGAGTGTGTTGACCGATGTTTCGATTCCGCTCGCAACGTTGACCACGCAACCTCGCGTGGAGGGCGTCTCGTACATCGCAATCGCAGCACGAGCGGTGTCGGCGGCGAAGATGAAATCACGGGTTTGTTCGCCGTCGCCGTGAATTTCAATGGGAAGTCCCCGCGCGAGTTGTTTCAAAACGATCGGGATGATTCCTGCGTAGGCACGGCTATTCTGCCTCGGACCAAAGTTATTAAACGGCCGCGCAATGCGAACATCAAGGCCAAACGTGTGGCCGTAGGAAAGCGCGATGTGGTCGCCCGCTGCCTTGCTGGCCGCGTAGGGCGTATGCGGCATCAGCGGATGCGTTTCATCCATCGGGATCTGCAACGCGGTCCCATAAACCTCGGAAGAGGAAAAATGCACCAGCGTCTTGATGCGACCTTCTCGCAGCAATTCGCAGGCGGTAACAGCGATGCCATGGTTCACATCAACCGACCATTTGGGCCGTTCGAGCGAGGTCGGCAACGGAATCACGGCAAGGTTAAAACAAACATCAAACGTACGATCCGAAACCAAACGTCGCATGATCTCCAAATTGGAAGCATCTGCTTTTTCAAACTGCAGGGTTGGAAATGCCGCACGGGCCTCGGAGAGGTTCTCTTCCCGGCCGAGGAACAGGTCATCCACGATCAACAACGACGCAGGCGCCAATCGTCCGATGGCTGTTGCCAGATGACTACCAATGAAACCAGCCCCGCCGGTCAGTAAAACGTGTTTGCCTTTCAACGATTCAGACATTGTTGTCGCTCCGTTTCGATTCGGGAAATACAGCCTGATGGGTTCGCGCCGATTCCGCCAGCATTGTGGCAATACGGATGTTTTCGAGGCCGTCTTCTCCCGTCACCTCGGGTGAGGTATTTTCCGCAACCGATCGGATAAATGAGTCCAATTCAACCCAAAGCGGCTCACGCTTTGCAATGTGTGGACGCAAAATGTCGCCCTCGGAAACCCCGCGAAATACACCGAGTGCTTGCCAGTCGCCGTCTTCGTGGCTGTTGTGATAGTAGGTAAAATCCTGGGTGATGTAGTCGGCAACGTACATACCTCGCTCACCGAGGACAGAAAGTTGGCGAACCTTGGTCGGCGTCAACCAGTTCACATCGAGCACACCTATCACGCCGCACTCAAAGCGAATCAAGCCCGATAAAATATCTTCCGCGCTTTGATGGGCTCGTTGCTCGAATTCGGCATAAACGCGCGACGGATTCGACGCAAGCAGATGCCTCATCACGTCGATGTCGTGGGTTGCCAGATCCATTGTCACACCGACGTCGACAATGCGGGCCGGGAATGGACTGTGTCGGCGGGCGTGTATCTGGAAAACCCGACCCAATTCGTTGGCACGCAACCTCCGGGCCATCTCGCGCACCGCTGGATTGAACCGTTCGATGTGGCCAACCATTAACTTCACGCCATACTTTTGTGCCGCTTCGACCATCTGTATCGCGGCCTCTACATTCAGGGCAATCGGCTTTTCGACCAACACCGAGATCCCCCGTTCCATGGCGTCAAGCGCGACCTTCAAGTGGTGCACGGTCGGAACCACAATCGAAACCGCATCGGGGCGAGCTCGAACAAACATTTCTTTGTAGTCGGAGAACGCTTCGACGTGGTGGTTCCGACACACGGTACGCAACGACTGCGGATTCGAGTCCGCAACGCCAGCCAGCACCACCGAGTCCATTCCGGCATAACAGCGAACATGGTTTCGACCCATGTTCCCCGCGCCAACAACCGCCACACGAACGGTCACTGGGCGAGCTCCGCGATCGCGTCGGTGCTCGTCTGAAAACGTCTGCCGCATTCAGCGCAACTGCAAGCGCCCTCCGTTTTCGGAAGGGGTACGCCACACCGACAGACCCAACGTCGGTGTTCGGCGGGCGATCCTGCCACGAGGCTGAAGGCTTTGACGTTTCGTGTGACAAGCGATCCCGCTGCAACCAGCGCGAATCGTCCAATACGGATGCCCGGCAAGACCGTGGCTCCACCGCCAATCGACGCACCGTATTCAATGTGCGTGGGCGAGACTTTCCAGTCGCTGTCGCCCTTGAGCTCGCCGTCCGGTGTGATGGCGCGCGGATAACGATCGTTTAACAACATGGCGCCAGGGCCGATGAAGACGCCGCCTTCGATGGTCGCGCCGTGATACAGCAATGCACCGTTTTGGATCTTCACCTTGTCTCCCACCACCACATCCGTGTCGATATAGGCGCCCTTGCCAACGATGCAGGACTGCCCAAGCTGTGCCCCCTCGCGGATGTGGACTTGATGCCAGATGCGCGTGCCGGGGCCAATTGTGGCGCGCGGAGAGACGTCGGCGGATTCGTGGATATAGGGATCGGTTTTCATGGGCTGCACGACCGTGTGGGTCGGTACAATCGATCAATTGCAGCTCAAATACAACACTAGCCGCGCACGCAGTTGCGGCCCGCGCGCTTCGCTTCGTACAACCGTTCGTCCGCGCGCTTGATGAGCGCCGCCGAGTCAGCCGTTTCCGCATCAAGGGTTGCCACGCCCATCGAAATCGTGACGGGAATTTTCGTATCCTCGAAGGTGTACACCGTCGATTCAACCACCTTGCGAATCTTGTCCGCGAATTGGTGTGCGTTGTATCCGTCGATCTCGGGCAGGATGATAGCGAACTCTTCACCACCGTAGCGCGCGAAGATGTCTTCCCGCCTGATCTTGGATTTGATCGTCGACGACTTCTGTTTCAGGACGTGATCACCTGCAAGGTGGCCGAAAGTGTCGTTGATCTTCTTGAAGTGATCGATGTCGAACATGACGAGCGACATGTCTCGGCGATAACGACTGGATCGCGCAATCTCGCGCTCGAGTTGCTCCATGAAGTATCGCTTGTTGAAGATCTGCGTGAGACCGTCCACTGTCGTTAACCGATAAATTTCCTCGTGGTAGGCGCGCTCTATGTTGCCGCCCGCCAGGAACTTGAAAATCGTTCGGCCGATCTTGATAAGGTCGCCGTCGGTCAGCGTGAGCTCGTCTGCGATGAGCTCGTCATTAACGTAGGTGCCGTTGGTCGACCCGAGATCACGAATCCCCATGGAACGACCGGTGTTTGTGATCTTGGTGTGCGCCCGCGAGACCGACTCTTGATCGATCTGAACGTCACACTTGGAGGACCGACCCAGCACCAGGTTAGGCGTATCAAGGGCGTATTTGCGCCCAAGATCCTGACCGTAGATCACGACCAAACAGGCTTCTTTGCCCGGGGCGCGTTCCGAGATCTTGCTGATGCTTGTGACAACGGTTTTGGCGCGGACGTGTTCGCTGTCCGTTCCGCTATCGGTGCCGCTACGTGAAGATGGGCTGCGGGACAAGATTACTTTTACCCTAATGCAGCAAATGGGCCGCGTAAAGCGTGAGTTTCACCATGGTTTTTGACACCGTGGGGTGTCTGGTCAAACCTATCCATATGCCGTTACGGGTATCCTCTCAGTATTTCTTCGTCCGACTGCGCCGACTCTTGACGACGCTTTGCGTTGTCTCGACACTGACATCCTCTTCAGCGTCCGCCCAAACAGCCAAATTTCGGGTCGATCTGCGAACGCTGGTACCGGGTGAAATTGCGTATTCGGCAACGCTTGAAGGCGGTGGAAAGGCGGTATTGACAATCCATCCGGCTCTCCAAGCGGTAGCAGACAAGACGCTCGAGGAAAACGAAGTCCCGTTCGGTGCGGCAGTCATGGTGTCCATTCCCGACGGAAAAGTGTTGGTACTGTCAGGACGATCAGCCCGAAACAATAAATTGGGCCCAGCCGAACTCGCCGTCAGCGCATGGGCGCCTGCGGCCTCGATTTTCAAGCTCGTTTCCGCTGCGGCGCTCATCTCGGTGGGTGGCGTGACGCCGCAGACCGAAGCCTGCTTCGCGGGTGGCCTACACGGTATTGGACCCGAACACTTGCGCGACAATCCCAAACTAGACAAACAGTGCGAAAGCCTCGCGCTCGCGGTGGGTCGCTCCCAGAACGTTGTGTTGGCGAAGCTCTCATCGCGTCACCTGGATAGCGCTCGCATGGGACGGGTCGCTCGCGACTTCGGTTTCGGTTTTCAAATTCCGTTCGTCGCCGAATTTCAGGCTTCCCAGATTGATCTGCCGAGCGATCCACTGGAGTTTGCCCGCATGTCGGCAGGTTTTTTCCATTCCACCCTGTCGCCTTTGCATGCGGCGCTGATTGCAGCCGCCATCGGCAACGGAGGCTTGATGCCTCGACCGTTGCTGGTCGAATCGGTATCGGGAAAGAATGCCGATCCCAATGCCATCCCTGCCCGTCGTTCACGCCGGGTGGTCGACGAAAAAGTCGCGGCGGACGTGGGCGCAATGATGGAAGGCACCGTGCGGGTTGGAACAGCCCGCAGCGGATTTTACGACAGCCGAGGCCGCGCCTTCCTCCCGTTTGGAGTTGCCGGGAAAACAGGATCCCTGAACTTTCGCGGTCGGGATGGCGATCCGGCGTTGCCTCCCCCTGGGGTGTCGGACAACTATTTGCAGTACAGCTGGTTCGTCGGCTACGCCCCCTACGACAAACCCCAGATCGCGTTCGCTACCCTCGTCGGCAACCCCGTGAAGTGGCGAATCAAGGCGACCTATCTTGCGCGGCGAATGCTCGAAGGCTGGGCGGCAGAGCAGAAGAAAAAACCCTCGGGACAAGCCGTGATCGATACCGTTCCCACGACCATCGCTGCAACCAACTAGACCGACCCGCAAGAGCGCACTCGAATGCGCCGGGTGCGACGCGGCACACCCACAGGTACCTGATGTCCATTTTGACCGGTTATGGTCCGGAATTTCTATTGGATAGGCCTTGGGCGCGACTAGTATTCCCCTCAGCCCATCATGCTGTATTTGTCTGTTTCGGTAGTGTCCTCGATTCTCCTTCTCGCTGCAGAGCCGGCGGGTTCACCTGTTCCGACCGGGCCAGTGGAATACAATCGGGACGTTCGACCCATACTCTCGGAAAACTGCTTTGCGTGTCACGGTTCAGACTCGGCATCTCGCAAGGACGACCTGCGTCTGGATCGCTTTGATGACGTGGTCCAAAAACGCGACAACGGCGTCGGCGTGATCGCGCCTGGCAAGCCCGATTCGAGTGAATTCATCACGCGCATCGAATCCGCCGATGATCCGATGCCGCCGGAAAAGTCGCACAAGGTGCTGACGGCGTTACAGAAGGCGACCCTGCGACGCTGGGTGGCTGAGGGTGCAAAGTACGAGGCTCACTGGGCATTCACCCCACCGGTTCGGTCCAGCGCTCCTGCGGTCACGACGCCGGAATGGCCCAGGAACGCCATTGATAACTTTGTTCTGAAGGGCCTCGAAAACCGAAAGCTCGCACCGGCATCAGAAGCGGATCGTTACACCCTGCTACGAAGGGTCACACTCGATCTGACGGGGCTCCCACCCACACCTGCCGAGGTTACGGCCTTCATTGCCGACACGTCGCCCGACGCCTACGGGAAACTCGTCGATCGGTTGCTTTCGTCGCAACGATGGGGCGAACACCGCGGCCGCTACTGGCTCGATGTAGCACGATACGCAGACACACACGGCATTCACTTCGACAACTTTCGTGAAATATGGGTGTATCGGGACTGGGTCATCAAGGCGCTCAATCGAAACATGCCCTTTGATCAGTTCTCCCGTGAACAGCTCGCAGGCGATCTGCTTCCGGGCGCCTCGCTTGAACAAAAAGTCGCAAGTGGTTTCAACCGTTGCAACATTACAACCAACGAAGGCGGCGCCATCGACGAGGAGTACCTCGTGCTTTACGCCCGCGATCGAACTGAAACCGTATCACAGGCATGGATGGGACTCACCACTGGCTGTGCAGTTTGCCACGATCACAAGTTTGATCCGATATCGCAAAAGGACTTTTATTCGATGTCGGCTTTCTTCAACAACACGACCCAGAAGGCCATGGACGGGAATATTTCTGATACCGCACCTTCGATCGTGGTTCCGGACCCGTCCGATCGCAACTACCACGAGATGTTGACCAGGCAGATGGGTGACACCAGAGCACGCATGACCTCGCGGCAGCTCGCGGCCGAGCCCGATCTGGATGTCTGGCTCAACAAATCTACCCAGCCGGATCTGGCGAAGAAGGTTCCACAAACCGAGCTGGTTGCGCACTTCCCGATGCTCACGAAGGGTGACAACCGCACACTCAATGCCGTACTCGATGGAAAACCCGTGAGTCTTCCGTTTGAAAAGGACCTCAAATGGAAAGGTGGCACACTTTCCGATGACGCTTTTGTCGTGAATGCCGAGACAACGCCTTCGTTGCCGGGAGTGGGCGACTTCGAGCGCAGCCAGGGGTTTTCGTACGCCGCATGGATCAACGTCACCTCGAGTACCGATGGCGCGGTATTCGCACGCATGGACGACGAACACGATTACCGCGGCTGGGACCTCTGGCTTGAAAAAGGCCGTCCCGGCGCGCACATCATCCACAAGTGGCCGGGCGACGCACTCAAGGTCGTGGCACGAAAAGCCTTGCCTCGGTACAGCTGGAGCCACGTCGCGGTTACCTACGATGGTTCGTCGCAATTCGGCGGGCTCAAGGTCTACATCAACGGCGAACTGCAAGAGATCGAGCTTCAAGCCGATACGCTTCGCAACACGATTCGCACAAACGTCCCCTTCAAGATCGGACAGCGATTCAAAGCGGCACCGGTACAGGACACAATCCTGCAAGACGTTCGCGTCTACCAGAGAACGCTCTCGCCCGAAGAGGTCCGAGCTGTCGCTCACGGACCGCGCCTGGCACGCCTCGTGGCCCTGCACCGTACCCCCGAAAAGCCCACGCCGGCAGCGGGAGCGGATGTGCGGCAGAAGGCTTTGACCGAGCAGCGGGACGAGATCCGGCGTCGCTGGTTGCTCCTGTTCGACAACGAATTCCGAAAGCTCGGCGACGAGTTGGCATTGCTGGGATTCGCGGAGAACGCCGTTCGAGGTCGCGGTACGGTTGCTCACGTGATGTCGGAACGTGCGGCACCTGCGGAAGCCTTTGTGCTTGCGCGCGGCGAATACGACAAACGCAAGGATCGGGTGGTCCCCAACACGCCGGCCGCACTGCTCCCCATGGCCAACAATTCTCCGAAAAACCGAATCGGTCTTGCGAACTGGCTATTCGATCCACAACATCCCTTGACCGCGCGGGTTGCGGTCAACCGGGCGTGGCAAGAGTTGTTCGGTACGGGACTCGTGCGCACAGCCGGGGACTTTGGTACGAGCGGTGAGTTGCCTGCCAATCAGGATCTGCTCGACTGGTTGGCAGTGGAATTCCGGTCAAGCGGTTGGGATCTCAAGCAGTTGTATCGAACCCTCGTTACCTCCGCTACCTACCGACAGGCCGCGGTGACAACGCCGGAAAAACTGGCGACCGATCCGGACAATCGCTTGTTGTCGCGCGGTCCTCGCTTTCGAATGGATGCCGAGATGGTGCGAGACTACGCACTCGCTGTCAGTGGCCTGATGGTGGACAAAATTGGCGGACCCTCGGTCAAGCCTTATCAGCCAAGCGACGTCTGGGAAGCGGTCGCGATGCCTGAAAGCAATACCCGAAAGTACCAGCGCGACACGGGCGACAACCTTTATCGCCGCAGTATGTACACGTTCTGGAAGCGCTCGGCGCCACCGGCTTCGATGGAGATCTTCAATGCCCCGAGCCGTGAAACCTGTACCGTACGACGGGAACGCACCAACACCCCCCTTCAAGCGCTCGCAACCCTCAACGACGAACAGATGTTAGAGGCCGCACGTCACATGGCCGAAAACGTCATGAAAGCGGGCAAAACGCCCAAAAACTGGATCGCGGACATGGCGATGTTAGTGCTGACAAGACCGCTGAAGCAGCAAGAGGCCAAGATCTTGATTGGCTCTTTCCAAAACCTTCAAGCGCACTACGCTTCGCATCGAACGGATGCGCGGGCCGTGATCGAAATTGGCGAATCTACAGCAGACACCACACTGGATCGCGTCACGCTCGCGGCCCTCACCATGGTCGGCAATCAACTTCTCAACCTCGACGAGGCGGTTAACAAATGAGCTCATCAAAATTTTCAACGCCTTCGCGTCGTCAACTTCTCGGAGCCGGGTCCACTGCCCTCGGCGCGACGCTGCTCGGGAACCCGATGTCGCGCGCGATGGCGGCTCCGCTGCCAAAGGCAGTACGGGGTCTCGGGCCTGGCATGCACTTTCCAGCCAAAATCAAGAACGTCATCTACCTGCACATGGTGGGCGGTCCGCCGCAGATGGATATGTACGACTACAAGCCCATAATGGAAAAGTGGTTTGACAAGGATCTGCCGGAATCGATCCGCATGGGTCAACGGCTTACCACCATGACTTCCGGTCAGGCTCGATTCCCCATCGCGCCCTCGATCTACAAATTCAAGCAGTACGGTCAATCCGGAATGCACGTCAGCGAGTTGTTGCCCAACACGGCCAAAATGGTCGACGACCTGTGCTTCATCCGCTCGATGTACACCGAGGCCATCAACCATGAGCCCGCGATTTCCTTCATGCAAACTGGCAATCAGGTCACGGGACGTCCCTGCATGGGTTCCTGGGTTTCACATGCGCTCGGGTCGATGAATACCAGCTTGCCCACTTTCGTGGTGCTCATCGCAAAGCCCACCAACACCGAACAGGTCCAGGCCATTTCGGGTCGCCTTTGGTCGTCGGGCTACTTACCGGGAGAACATGCGGGGGTATCGTTTCGCAGCGGGGGCGATCCTATCCTATTCATCAACAATCCACCCGGCGTGGACAGCAAGGTGCGCCGCCGGACGCTCGACGACATCAAGGCCTTGAATCGCATCACAGCGGCTTCCTTCGGCGACCCAGAAACACGAACCCGCATCGAGCAATACGAACTTGCGTACCGCATGCAATCCAGCGTGCCCGAGCTGGTCGCCATCAACAAGGAACCCGAATCCACCTACAAGCTTTACGGAGAAGAAGCAAAGAAACCTGGCACCTTCGCCAACTCGGTGTTGCTGGCCCGTCGCATGGTCGAACGAGGCGTGCGCTTCGTTCAACTTTACCTCAACAACTGGGATACCCATTCCAACGTTGCCGGACGCCTACCCTCGCAGTGCCACGACATCGATCAGGCAAGTTTCGGCTTGATACAGGATCTGAAGCAACGGGGACTCCTCGATGAAACGCTGGTCATATGGGGGGGGGAATTCGGGCGCACGATCTATTCACAGGGCGGTCTGAGCGCGACCAACTATGGCCGCGATCACCACCCGCGCTGCTTCACCATGTGGATGGCTGGTGGTGGCGTGAAGTCCGGCACGATCTATGGCGAAACGGACGAGTTCTCGTACAACATCGTCCGCGACCCGGTACACATACGCGATTTCCATGCAACCGTATTACACCTCATGGGCCTCGACCACGAGCGCCTGAGCTTCCGCTACCTGGGTCTTGACCAGCGCTTGACCGGCGTCGAGGAGGCGCACGTGGTCAACGGGATCCTCACGTAAGACCGCGCGTCAGCGCTCGGACACCAGCCGTCCGAGCGACTCGGCGATACCACAAGCCACGTCGACGTGTCGCGACGCGACGCGTCTTTACGAAGCATGTACTGTCGTCAGTTGAACTTCCCCCGGTTCTAACGATAGATTGGGCCCGTCCCGAAATTGGCTATGCCTATACTCAACGATTGGTTAACGCAGTCCGCGACCGCAAACGGAAACGCACGCGCCGTGGAGCATCGGGATTCGTACTTGTCGTGGCGCGGTCTTGAACACCGGGTGCAAAGGCGCGCGCTCGAATTGTCGGGGATGGGAATCGCAGCCGGAGACTGGGTCGGACTCCAGCTGGGCAACGTGCCGGATCTGGTCATCCTCACGCTCGCGCTCGAAAAGCTGGGTGCGATCGCGGCTTTCATCGACCCCACCTTGCCGCAATGGGAGTGCAGCCGTATCCATCACATCACGCCGCTGCGCGCCTTGATCACGCGTCCGCTTGGCGATCAAATTGCAACGTCACAAAAAGTTGGACGTCGCGGCGTCAATACCCCATTCGCATTGCGAATCGGTGAGACGGCACGCGCAACCGCTCAACCCCCATCCCCCATCTCTCGACCGCGCCTGTCCGGCACGCTTTTGACCTGTAACCTGTACCGCTGCGAACCGGTTGTCCTCGAACCAGGTGCGGGGGAATTGACCATCGCTCACTACACACTCGAATCGGGCGGCGATCCCAAGGCGGTATTGCGTGGCCCTGAGCACTTGCGTGCCGTGGGAAAGAGTTTGGCGCAAGGACTGAATCTGGAAGCCGGCCAAACTGCCATCGTCGCGGCACCTCTTTATCGGGGATTCGGATTTGATCTCGCAATCGTGGCCGCGCTGTCGAGTCAGCTGACGATGCTGCTTGACGAAAATATTTCATCCCGCACGATGGAAAACGCAGCACAGATTCCCCGTCTTGCTTTTTTGGCAGCGATACCTTCGATGTTTCGCGATCTATCCCACACGCGCGTTCCGACAATGTACACGGGTCGCGACCTGCGCCTTTTGTGTCCGCATGAGCCCGATTCGGAACGTGTGTTGCGGACATTTTCGCGCACCTGGAAAACGCCCGTTCAAACCTTGTTCTACGACCCGGAATGTGGGCCTGTCACCCTCGAGCGCAGCGGCCGGAAACCGGAAAAAGTCGGTCAACCCTTGCCCGGGGCTCGAACCCAAATCCGATCCATCGAAGGCTCCATCTTGCCGCCGGGTGTTCGGGGTCAGCTCTGGGTGCAGTCGGCTGCTGCCTCGACCGTATCGGTACCACGACTTGCCACACCCCTGCGCGCGGTCGGAAGTGCGGGTGTTCCGATTGGTCGTTCCGACAAGGCCGGGTGGCTGCGAACCGGTGCCATCGGGCAGCTCAATTCCGAAGCACATCTGAAATTGTTTGGTCGCGAAGACGATCTGGTCGACATCGACGGGCAACGCGTGGCACTGGGGGAAGTCGAAAGTTGTCTCGAAACGTTCTCGGACGTTCAAGAGGCAGAGGTCCGAGTCACATGGAATGATCTCGCGGGTCCGATCGTTGTGGCTCGTGTGGTTTGTCGCAATCGTCCGAGCACAGAAACGCTTATCAATCATTGCGCCCGGAATCTTGCCCCTCATAAGGTTCCGCGCGAGATACTGTTCTGCGAGAGTCTAGAGTGAGCCGCCTCAGTCCAGCTGTCGGTGCATACGAATCCGCAGAAGCATTGCGTCGCCTCGTTCGAGTAACTGTTCTTCGTAGTGTGTAAAGTAGTCGGGGTGTCTAAACTCGAAGCGATGCAGGCCCGCTTTGACGAAACGCCCATCGACGTTCCATTCCGCGGCTCTTCCCAAAAAAACGTCATCCACGTACAGCGCAGCGTCGGGGACATCACAGTCGATCTTCAGAGCAGCGGCTCCGTCAAACCGCAACGAAGCACAACCGACAAGTCCGAGGGCAACCAACCCAACCCCGAGCCATCGTATCGCGAAATGCAAAGCCGGACTCATGGAGCTATGGGGGTGGGCAAAGGGGTTTGACCTGGCAGAACGACCTGCAGACGCAGGCGATCTCCCGCTGCTTCAAGTTTCTCGATTTGAACCGCGGTACTGAGTTCGTTTTGAAGGGCAGCCGACAGCTCTGATTGTGAAAGCGTTGTCACGAGGCGGATCTGGGCCGAGCCCACCACAATTCGTCTAGGTTCACTTCGGGCGACGCTGCCCATCCTTGCCAATCGCAGCACGACCCGTTCAAGGGCGGCGGGCTGATCCGTCACAACGTCCAAGATGACGACTCGACCCACCTCGACTTGATTGGATGTGGTGAGGATGGGCAATAGACGAGCAACCACCGAGGCAGAAGCCCGATCGAGGCACGCCGTCCGTGCACCTTCGGCGTCAATCGCGAACCCTCGATCGCCAGACTGCTCACGTGCTACATTTCGCTCGTCACGATTGGCAACAAGTGACACATCGCAAGTAATCGCAATCTGATCAGCACCTCGAACCCTGTCCTGACCAAGCACCCGGCTTGACACGCTGACGATCGTTGCATCACGGGCGCGCACCTCAGACTTACGCAACGTCGAGGCATCTTGTTCCCCCGTTTGTGTCCCGCCAATGATCACACCCGAGCGTGCCAGTGCAGCCGCAACGGGTGGTATCGCGAGCGCATTGTCTGACAGCAACCACAGTCCTGAAACCGCGGCCGTTGCGGCTACCGGTGGCCGAACGCTCGCAATCTTCTGCCGCAATAATCCGGTTTGAACCACAGCGTCTATCACGATTCGAAATCGTCCGGCGGATTCTGCTTCCGACAACACACGATAGGAACGCACCAATGCGCGTGCGTCTGCCCTCAGCGAGGCTCGAAACGCGTTCAACTCTGCGGGCAACGCATTCGGATCCAACCCCATTTCGACCGCCAGCGCCGCGAAGGCAAGGTCGACCGATTGAAACAGGGCTTCATCGAGCGCACGTTTGCGAGCCGATGTGACGTTGCCAGCCACCACCGTCACTTCGGCGGCAACCCCTTCGGGTACGACTGATGTCGGTGCCGTCGCAGGCGGCACCACCTGGACGAACAGAACGCAGAGCGCGAGCGCCGAACCGATCATTCCCATTCGATTGTTCCAGGTGGCTTCGACGTGATGTCATAAACCACCCGGTTAATGCCGCGCACTTCGTTGACGACGCGCGACGATATCTTGGCCATCACCTCGTAGGGCAAGGGAACCCAGTCCGCCGTCATGCCATCCTTTGAATGGACCGCACGAAGCGCAAGGACGCTGGCATAGGTTCGTTCATCGCCCATGACACCCACGGTTTGCACGGGAAGCAAGACGCCGAACGATTGCCAGATGGATTCGTAAAGTCCTGCCGCACGAATTTCCTCGTCGATGATGGCATCGGCGTCGCGCAGGATGTCACACCGTTCCTGCGTTACCTCTCCAAGAACGCGCACCGCAAGTCCCGGACCAGGAAACGGCTGACGCCACACCACGTAGTGCGGAAGTCCAACTTCCTCACCCAGGATGCGAACTTCGTCCTTGAAAAGTTCCCGCAGGGGTTCCACAAGTTTCAGGTCCATCTTTTCGGGGAGACCGCCCACATTGTGATGCGATTTGATCGTCGCCGAAGGGCCCTTGTGTGATACGGATTCGATAACATCCGGATAGAGCGTGCCTTGCACGAGGTGCTTTGCATGGCCAACCTTGCGCGCTTCCTCCTCGAACACGGCGATGAACTCGTAGCCGATGATTTTGCGCTTTTTCTCCGGATCCGTGACCCCGACAAGCTTCGACAAAAAGCGTTCTGCAGCATCAATGGTTCGCAAGTCCATGTGGAATGCATCGCGGAACAAAGCCTCAACCTGCTCGCGTTCGCCTTTTCGCAACAGACCGTTGTCGACAAAGATACAGGTCAGGCGATCGCCAATGGCCTTGTGAACCAGCGCCGCCGCCACAGAAGAATCAACCCCACCGGAGAGACCACACACAGCCCTGCCCTCGCCCACCTGACGCTTGATCGTGTCTACGGCCCCATCGACAAAACCCGCCATCGTCCAGGAAGGACGACAACCACAGATGCGGAACAGAAAGTTGGCGAGCAATTCTCCGCCGCGGGGAGTGTGCACAACTTCGGGGTGAAATTGCACACCCCAAAACCGGCGTTTCGGATCGTGCACGGCAGCCGCTGGACAGCTTGGATTTTCGCCAACCACCGAAAACCCTTCGGGCAGGGATTCGACCCTGTCACCATGGCTCATCCACACCGAGAGTTCTTCGCCAACCTTGAAACCGTGAAACAGTTCAGATTCGGCCACCAGTTTGACGCTGGCACGACCGTATTCACGGTGCGTTGCCGGTGCCACCTTGCCGCCGAGTTCAAGAGAGGTGACCTGCACCCCATAACAAATACCGAGCAAGGGAATGCCGAGGGTGAAGATCTCTGGATCAAGGCGGGGCGCGTCCTTGTCATAAACTGAATTTGGACCGCCCGAAAAAACGATACCCGTCGGATTCATGGCGCGGATCGCCGCCACCGAAATATTAAAGGGATGAATTTCGGAATAAACCTTCTGCTCGCGAATTCGACGCGCGATGAGCTGGGTGTACTGCGAACCGAAATCGAGAATGAGTATTTTTTGTTCGATCATGAATCCACGTGATAGTTGGGGGCTTCTTTGGTGATGATCACGTCGTGCACGTGGGACTCACGCAAACCGGCCGCGGTAATCTTGGTAAACTGTGCTCGCGTACGCATATCGTTAATCGTACGACAGCCGCAATACCCCATGCTGGAGCGCAAGCCGCCAATCAACTGGTAAAGCGATTGCGAAAGACTTCCGCGATGGGGAACGCGACCCTCTATACCCTCGGGCACGAGCTTCGACATGTTGTGTACATCGCCCTGGAAATACCGGTCTTTGCTGCCGGCATTCATGGCGGAAATCGACCCCATCCCGCGATACACCTTGTAGCTGCGGCCTTGCAAAAGGATGAGCTCACCGGGCGCCTCGTCGGTACCCGCGAAAAGGCTGCCAATCATGACGACATTGGCGCCGGCACCAATGGCCTTGGCTACATCGCCCGAGTACTTGATGCCGCCATCGGCAATCACCATGGTGTCTGTGCCCATCAGGGCCCGCGCGCAATCCGCAATGGCCGTCACCTGTGCCACACCAACACCCGCAACAATCCGCGTGGTACAAATTGAGCCAGGACCAATCCCGACCTTGACCGCATGGGCACCTGCCCTTGAAAGCGCCAGGGCGCCCTCGGCCGTGGCCACATTGCCTGCAATGATCTGCACATTGGGAAATGTCTTGCGAATGTCTTCAACCGCTTCGGACACGCCACGCGAATGACCGTGCGCCGTGTCGACGCAAATCACGTCGCAACCGGCCTTCAACAAGGCATCCACACGCTCGGTGCGATCCGCGCCCGTCCCCACCGCAGCGCCCACCCGCAAACGACCCAGGTCGTCCTTGACCGCCGTGGGATGTTGATGGGCCTTCTCGATGTCCTTGATGGTGATGAGACCGCGCAGTTTCCCATCGCGTCCGACCACCAACAACTTCTCGATGCGATTCTTGTGCAGCAGGCCCTTGGCCACATCAACTCCGGTCCCCTCCGCACAGGTGATGAGCTTGGTCGTCATCATGTTGCGTACGGGTTGGTCGAGGTTGCGCTCAAATCGGACGTCGCGGTTGGTCAAAATGCCCACAGGCCGGCCGTCCGCATCGATCACCGGTAAACCGGAAATCGTATGACGGCGCATCGTCGCGAGTGCGTCGGATAGGCGCATATCCGGGCCGATGGTGACCGGATCAACAATGACGCCTGACTCGGCCTTTTTGACCTTCGTGACCTCAAGCGCCTGATCGGCAATCGAAAGGTTCTTGTGAATGATGCCAAGGCCACCTTCGCGGGCAAGGCAAATCGCAGTTGCTGACTCGGTCACCGTATCCATTGCAGAGGAGATAATGGGGACATTGAGCTGGATTTCTGGGGTCAGGTGCGTTCGCACGTCCACGTCGCGGGGCAACACGTCGCTCTCGGCTGGAACGAGCAATACGTCATCGAAAGTGAAGGCTTCGCGCAGCGGTCCGTCGGGCAACATCGGGGGATGCTACGCACCTCGGGCCCCTTGTTCAAGGCTACTTTTTTCCACAGGAGGCAAGCAGCGCGGATGCTCCCTCTTTTGCCCGCTCCGTCAGTCCCGGCAGGGCCAAAAATTGCGCCATTTCCTTCTTCGCCGCGGCGCATTCTCCGCGTGCAATCTGTAGCTTTGCCAGCATGTAACGGGGCATTGGGCGGGTTCCGTCGAGTGTGATGGCTGCCCGGCAGGCTGAATCTGCCGCACCGCCCACCGGAGCCACGGCAGCCTCGGCCCGACAGCGGTCTTCTGCAATCCCGGGATCGCGGGGATCAAGTTTGCTTGCCTTGCGCAATGCCGCGAGCGCTTCACCTGCTTGTTTCTGTCGCATGGCGACCCGCCCAATTGCCTGCCAGCCACCCGCGTCGTTGGGGAAGGCATCAACCACCTTGCGTAAACTCGTGTTGGCGCCCTGAAAGTCACCCTTGTCCGATAGCAATAACCCGAGGTTGAGCAGCGCAATTCGGTTTTTGGGATCGATCGACAATGCAGCACGGGCCTCGACGATGGCGCCGTTCAGATCCCCAGATCGCCGCAAGGCCGCCCCCAGGTTCAAACGCGTACTCACGTCCTTCGGCGCAAATCGAGCCGCTGAACGGTACGCCGCAACAGCGTCGGCATCCTTGTTTTGTCGATCGTGAAGCACGCCCAGATTGAAAAACGCCGAGGCATATTTTGGGTTCACCGAAACAGCGGTTCGATAGCTTTTTTCCGCTTCCGCGAACTTGCCGCGCGCGACGAGCAACGAACCTAGATTCATGTGTGCCTGCGCAAAACGCGCATCGAGTGCGATTGCTTCGCGGTACGATTTTTCGGCCTCGGCGACTTTCTTCTTCGCCTCAAGCGCGACCGCCAGGAAATACCGCGCCTGGGCGCTTTTGGCATCGCCCGCGACGGCATCGCCAAAGGCCTTCAGCGCTTCGTCTAATTTTCCTGCGGCAAAAGCAGTTCGCCCTCGTTCGAGGAGCGGCGCAATGTCAGCGGCAAGGGCCATTGGTGCCAACGACAGGCAAGCGACCAACAAAAACAGCGTGGTACGTATCCTGAACTCGAACATCGGGGCCATTATCACCCGTTTGGACGAAACAACAACGCTCAGTATTCGAGTGGGCGATGAGAAAACGCAGCGGCAACCTGTCGGCCGGCGGCCACCGGGTCTGTCGCGTTTTGCACGGCGGAAATGACGGCGGCTGCGTGGACGCCGGTTTGCGCCACCCCGGCAAGGTTGCCAAGATCAATTCCACCAATTGCGACTACCGGGATGCGTACGGTACGCACGACCTCGGCAAGCACAGTCAGCCCCACGACGGGGTCGGGGTTCAGCTTCGTTCCCGTCGAAAAAATCGGCCCAAAGCCAATTAGATCCGCACCGTCGCGTTCGGCTGCCTGCGCTTGTGCAAGAGAATGCGTCGAAATCCCGATTCGAATGCGTTCGGTTCCCGACGGCAGATTGGCGCGCTCCAAAAATCGTCTCGCTTCAATCAGGGGCAGATCGTCCTGCCCGAGGTGTACAAACTGGGCACCGAGTGCGAGCGCAACATCGAGTCGGTCGTTGATGCACAACGGAATCCCGGCCTCGCGACACAATGGCGACAGCCGCTTGCCAAGCTCAAACAAGAGCGATGCCGGTGCGTCCTTGGCCCTGATTTGGAAACAACAGGGATTGGCCTCGATCAGTTGCCGTGTCTGAATTTCAGCCTGTGGCCAAGGATCACGAACCCCGACCGGCAGATAGGGCCAAAAGCCATCCGCTGGTGCGTTCATATTCAAGATGGCGTAGTACCCGCCTCGCAAAAAGGAATCCACATCGACCGCCGGTTAATTTTGCTAGTCCGCGGCCTCGGTTGCGGCTTCAGGTGCCTTGACCGCGCGCGCGGCTTCGATCTCGGGCCACACCTTCAAGAAGAATGACTCGGCAAGTTGTCTCGCCTTTTGCTCACCCCCTGCGCCCTTCATCTTGAGATCGTAGGTGAGTTTCTCAAAGCCAATCAATCCACGCACGGTGATGTAAGACGCAATCGGCTTGCGCGCTTTCTTGTCGTCACCTTGCACCGTGTTCGGTTTGAAACATTCAATTCGTTGAATCACCGCGAAGGGCTCACCCTCGAACAGGCGAAACTCGATGTTGGCGTCGTGATGCGCTTCCTCGCATTCAGGCGCTTCAAGGAAAAGCTGGAACCCATCCTTTTCCCGAACGACGAGGCGAAACTCGGACATTTCGCTCGCCGTGACCACGACTTCGTAGTCAGCCAACGCCTTGCATCGACGCGCCCCTTCACCCGCTGCGGGACATGCCTTCACGTCAATCGTTTGTGCCGATATCCTCGGAGCCTTGGCCTGCGCAAAACTCGGCAGCAGCAAGGTGCCGAGCAACGCAGCACGCAAGCACGAAGAAGACCACGATCGATAAGCCATTAGCATGTCTTTGTTCCCCCTGAATTAGATTTTGAACTATGGCACGGACGCGGTCGTTAGCCGAAGAAACTGTGTTACCGCAACAAGATGAGCCAAACGCCGCGCACATCGGCCCGACTCGACCGCCGGAACAACAAGGGCGAGCGCTTCGGTACAGCGTTCGATTGTCCCAGGGCGTCGTTTCAAGTGGCGACTCGCGGCGATGCGAACGTCTGTGCGCATTTCCGGCAACGGCACACTGGCCGCACGGGCAAGTTCTGCGAAATAGTGCCCCCACACGACCAAGTGATCGTCGGGTCGCAAAAAGGCCGTCCATGCTGCAAGAAATGCCGGAAACGATAATCCCGTCTGCAAAATATCCCGTTCCAGTTCAAGGTGCACATCCACCCGGTCGGCAAGGGGTCTATCAAGGCGAATCGTCGCGCTGAAACGCTCTCCGCTCGCGGGCCGCTCGGCGTGCCATTGCAAAAGCTCGGGCGGGACATAATTCGGATGCCCAAAAGGCCAGGCATTTGCCTCGCCCTGAACGCAAAGCAAGTTATCGTAATGCGTTTGCAGCATCAGCGGATCGTCTGGACCGGAAGGCCGCACCCGAACTCGATTTCGCCGCGGAAGGCGATGCCGGGCGGCATGCACGTCCTTGCTGTAATGAACCTGCGTTCGGACCATGGCAAGAAAAGGTTCAAGCAAGGTCGCAAAGCGCTCGGGATCGCCCTCAAGCACGCCCAGCACATGTGCCAGCGCTTCGATCGTGGAAACGCAATGCGCTTCAGGCTGCATCCGGATCTGGTAGGCGCTTGGTTGATTCGGTGCAAACGCCAGACGGGGCAGTTGCAACAACGACGGATTGCTCTTGATGAGCTTGCGCGCTTGCGCCCAGGTGCCGTCCACGACGATGAGTGTGATGGACCGATCGCGCGGCAACGCCGCCACATCCGTCGAGCCAGGACCCGGAAACAACAGATAGGGCGGCTCGGCTGCGGAAAGCAAGGACTGCACAAACGGATCACCCGAGAAATCAATCCCCGGCCTTATCACCGATTGCGAAAGGCTAAGCCCCACCATCCGCGCGGTGCCCACCGGCATTCGCGTCTCGCGCGGGTGCTGTAACACAACCACCCTCGTCTTCGTTTCGAGGCGCCGAATGTGCGCGCAGTAACACACCGACCGGGGCCGGCGGCATTGCACACACATATCACGCCCTGCTTCGCTCACAATTACGTTCGCGGCACTGACAGAGCCGAAAGCAGCGCAGATTCGATGCTGGCAAGACGGACAGGATCAGTCACCTGGCCGTGGTGGTCTCGATCGCGAACATAAAACACGTCGGCAACACGATCGGCTTCGACCCCGACCTTCGCTCGCCGAATGTCGAGACCACATTCGTACAACACGCGCGCGATGCGATACAACACGCCGGCCCGGTCTTCGGTGAAGACATCGATGATGGTGAAGCGCGGACTAAACTCGTTGTTTAGCGCCACCTCGGTCGGCGGAACCTTGGGTTTGGCCCGCTCGAACATTGAGGATGTGCGAGGACGGGCTGCGACCAATTCTGCCACCGGACGAATTCCCGAAAGTGTGGCCTCAAGATCGGCTCGAATGCTTTGCAATCGGGATTCGTCGTCGATTGCGCCGTGGTGGGCTCGCCTAATGCGAAAAATATCAAGCGCCTCGTCGGATGAACCACCCGGTCGAGGGCGCGTGTAGATGGAGGCTTCCAGAATGTCGACGCGGTTGGCGTATAACACCCCCGTCACTGTCGCCAGTAAGCCTGGCACGTCCTCCGCAACGAGAATCATTTCGGTGAAGCCGCGCTTTTCGTGGTGAACAAAATTCACCGCACAGGGCCCCTTGCGATTCAGGATCAACTCGACGTGAGCCTTGGCGCGTGCGGTCGTGTTCTCAATAAAATAGCGATCCGGCAACGAGTCGACGATTGCCTTTACTTCGTCAATCCGTCGCTCTTCGTCATAGAACTCGGTAACCCTCTGGCGTCGCGCCAACACACGCTCGCGCAGATCCGCCTCGACCGACTCGGGTCCGTGACGGACATAAGCAAGCGTGCGCAAGAACAACTCGCGCAACAGGTTTTCTTTCCACGGGGTCAGGGTTCCCGGACCCACGCTGTAGAGGTCCGCAAACGTCAGGACATAAAGTTCAATCAATGCGGCATCGGTTCCGACGATCTGCGCCGTGTGCTCAATCGTGCGCGAGTCGGAAAGATCGCGCCGCTGCGAGATGTGCGCCAGCGTGAGGTGATGCAGAATCAAGAAGCGGACCCGCTCGACCTCGTCCGCAGTCAAACCGAGGCGTGTCGCAATTCGCGCCCCCAGTTCAGCGCCATTTCGCGGATGGTGGGGGCCAAGCGGCTTTCCAGCGTCGTGCAGCAACATCGCCACGTAGAGCGCGCGGGGATCTTCCACCAAAGACATCTGCTCGACCTGGATTGGAAACTGATCGACCCATTCCTTACGGGCGAGTGCCTTGCACATCGCCACCGAGTGATGCGAATGCTGATCCACAGTATAGACGTGGTACAAATCGTACTGCACCCGTCCCGTGACCGGACCCCATTCCGGAATCAGGCTTGTGAGTAATCCAACATCTTGCATCTGCTCAAGGCGGGATGGCGTCCCGGCATCATTGGGGTTGGTCAGGACCTGAAGGAACCAACGGGCCGCGTCCGGATCGCCGGCGAGCAAGTCCGGAGTCTCCGCACAAAGTTCGGTAATCCAGTCCGAGCTGCGCAATCCGACCGGGATTTTTCTTTCGAGCGATGCCGCAAACAAGCGCATCATTTCCGAGGGTTTCTGCTCGAAAATTTCAGGGGACAGGACCTCCAGTAGGCCATCGCGAATCACAAAATTGGGATCGACCCCACGCCCGGCACTCGACAATACCAGTGGGAAATTCGTCGGTTCGCGATCGAGATCGGCCACCGCTCGCTGCAAAAGGCGTTCCGTTTCACGTACGATGGTTCGCGCGTGAATCTGGTGATCGCCCATCAAGGCTTCGACGACAGGTGCCACCTCGGAACGATTGCGTCCGGGAGCCTCCGTCACGTTGCCGTAGAGGATCGGCCCAATTTGCTCCTGCAGATCAAAGCGCAAATGGTCGATCTTGCGCTTGGCCAAAAGGTGCAAGGCGATGCGCGTACGTAAGATCCACTGCCGAGCTCGCTCGAACGACTCTGCTTGCTGCCGCAACATCTGGCCCTGCGCTACAAGAGCTTCAGGATCGCCGGTTCCGAAGCGAGCGTGTGCAGCCCACCTTCCAACACACAAATCTCGGTAGCCACCTGGACCGCTCTTGATGTCCGGCTCAAGCAAATAAATCGTATCACCAAACGTCCTATGTCGTTTTTCCTGTTCCTCACGCAACCGACGCACAAGGCCGTCCGGCCCACTGGCCCTGGCGTTGTACTGGGTCAGAAAGTCCGAAAGCAGTTGTTCGTCGCCAATCAGGTAACGCGCCTCCAGCATGGCCGTCGCAGCGGTCAGATCCGTTGCCGAAAGCGACATCGCTTCCTCCGCAGAACGCACCGCGTGACCGGCGTCGAGCCGTGCGTCCCAGATTGCGCCAAGGATCGACGAGGCGAGGCCAATTACGGTCTCGTCCGGCTCATCGCGACAGAGGAAAATGAGATCCAGATCCGAATAGGGAGCGAACTCGTGACGACCAAAGCCCCCGGTCGTGAGGATGACGATACCGGTCCCCGAACCAGTCCCGAGCCCGGCGCCTCGGAATCGCGAGGCCATCATTTCCACGAGGGGAGACTCGAAATCCCTCGTCAGATGAGCTGCCAATGCACCGCCATTTTCACCCTGCCGAAGGCGTTCGAACGCGGACTCCCTCGCGACCTGGATGCGTCTAGAAAGCGTTTCTGCCGGTCCCATGGCTTTAAGCCACTCGTTTACCACTTTTTCCACCCCGGGGCGCCTGCCGAGAAATGCACCCGGCTTCATTTTTTTTGGATTTGACGAACCCGGTTCTGCTAAGGCAACGTCAGGTTAAGAGAAATGGCAGAAATTGAATTGGGTTCGGTGTCCGATCGTCTGGACGAAGAGGAATTGCGAGAGCTCTCCGTGCAACTTGAAAAGGCGGGCGTTCGCTACGACATCCACAAAGAATTCGCTTCTCAGCGTGTGGCTGC
>JAYUPZ010000013.1:0-11166 GCA_043759805.1 Myxococcales bacterium
CGCCTGCGCGCCCAAGATTACGTGTACCCCGGGGCAAAAGATTCTCATGGAGAACGATGGCAAAGCGAATCGGGTATGTTCGGCGTGTGCTACGGGTGAATTCAGCGACCAGAACAATGCAGCCACCTGCAGTGCCTGGGCGATATGTAAACCCGGCCAGTTCGTATCGCGATTGCCCTCGCTCATGGCCAATCGAGCGTGTTCTGCCTGCCCAAGTGGAATGTTTTCTGACAAGGACAACGCGTCTGCCTGCGAAGTCTGGCGAGATTGTCTGGAGGGCAGCTATGTTGTAACACAACCGTCATCCTCGGCGAATCGGACTTGCGAGATGTGCGGCATCGGTACCAAGGCGATGGACAAGAATCAATCGACTTGTACCCCGATCGGACAGTGCCGGGCGGGTACAAAGGAGATCGCCCCCCCAACAGCGACAACCGACGCACAATGCGAGATCTGTCCGGCAGGCACATATTGCCCCGGTGGGCAGGGTTCCAGGGCGACGTCTTGTGTTGCGACGACCTGGGATCACGACGGTAGCTCGGCAACCCAATGTGTCGGCATGACAACGTGCAATCCGGGGCAAAAGATCGGTGTTACGGGCGATGCAACGACGAATCGCACCTGCGTCGATTGTGCCGCTGGAACTTTCGCCACGACTCCAAATTCCACGGACTGCCAGGCGTGGACGGTTTGTGCTGCGGGATCGTACGTTTCAGCGACACCGACCGCGACCAGCGACCGCGGATGCTCACCCTGTAGCAGCGCTACATTCGCGAGCGGAACAAACGCTCCGATGTGCGTAGCGTGGTCAACCTGCCCGCCCAATACTTACATGTCAAATTCGCCCAGTGCGTCTGTGGACCGCGTTTGTTCGAATTGCCGAGTCGTGGATTATGTTGGGGCACCGTGTGGCATCGATTTTTGTAACGGAGCGGAGCAATGCGACGGTCGATGCCGGAACGGAAACCCAAATTCATTTGGCTGCTATCAAGGGCAGACTTACTCGTGTGGCGAATATTTCGGTGACGAAGTGCCAAACGGGGGCTGGTGCAACTAACCGTTAGCCTCCGTTCGACACTGTCTTGGTCGGGAGCAATTATCCTCGCCGTCGCATCACTGCTCATCCTCGCCATCGGTAGCACCGCCACCCACGGCTACGATCGATTCGCCTTCCCCAAGGAACTTCTTGCCCTCGGATTTGCAGGCTGCGCCGCGCTGTGGATGCTGCTTTCCTCGGTCCGATCCACCAGCGATTGGATCGATCGCGTCACACTACTCATCCTCCTCTTCGCGATCGTCAGCGCCACTCAGGCCGTCAACCCCTGGTATGCACAACGTTCACTTTGCATCCTTGCCTCGGGCATCGGATTGTTCCTCGCGGTTCGCACCGCATGCGTACCACCGCGCGTCGCCTTCAACGCCATTGCGATCGCTGGCCTTACGCTTTCCATCGGCGTCCTCCTCGAAGCCTGGGGATTTCTCCCCGGCCTTTCGCTCGGTGGGCGTGCGCCGGGTGCAACCCTTGGCAACCGCAACTACGCCGCACAATTGTTCCTAGTCGTTGCCCCCGCCACCGCTTTCTCACTAATCGACGCACAAACCAGACGAACCCGCGCCCTCTACGCGACCGCGTTCGCGCTCCTCACCGCCGGAATCATCACCTGCCGTACCCGAGGCGTCTGGATCGCCTCCGCCGCAACCCTGACCTTCGCCATCGCTTCCGTAGCCTGGTCCGCGAAACGATGGCGGTCGCCCTCCAATCGCGCCATCCGCAACCACATCGCGACCTTTGCCCTCGTCACCGTCATCGGAGCCACCCTTGGTGGTGCGACCGCCCGACACCTCTGGCGCAGCGATTCGCCCCTCCTCGAAACGCTCGGCCGATTGACCGACTACCAACACGGGACCGGGCTTTCCCGCATCACCCAATATCGCAATACGATTCAGATGGTCGCTGATCATCCGATCCTCGGCGTCGGCCCCGGCAACTGGTCTATCGCCTATCCCCGGTACGCTAAGCCCGATGATCCCGACCTTCGACCCGAGACCGCCCAACCCCTCAGTCGACTTCCCAACTCCGACTGGGCCGGGCTGATTTCCGAAAGAGGCCTCATCGGTGCTTTTCTTGTCGCATGGTTGCTGTTGTTGACAGGGCGCCGCATCTGGCGCGACGGGCAAACCAACCCCCACGCCACCGGAAACAGCTTGGTGCTCGCCGCAACGGGCGTCGCCGTCATGAGCGTCGGCGTCTTCGATTCCGTCTTGCTTCGGCCCGAAACACTCTGCCTCGTCGCGCTGCTATTCGGAACACTCACACGCCAGAGTGGCACCCCGCATGCCCCCCGTGATCCCGCAGTACGGATGCTGATGTCCTTTGCCCTGCTTGTCCTCTGGATTCCCAATCTCGTCATCGCGATACGCCGCATGGAATCCGGGGCGCTCCGGTCGTCAACCAAACTCGACGACTGGCGTACCGCAGCACAACTGGATCCCGGCGACTACATCATCCGTGGAATGCTCGCAACGCGACTTGCCGCGATGTCAGACTGTGTTGAGGCAGCGAAACACGCACACAGTACCCTCGCGCTTTTTCCGGATTCAAAACCCGCGCGGCGCGTACTCGACCAGTGCGACCCACAGACCGCATCCGACCCGGAAGCCAACGAAGATTCCCGGCGCCGATCTCGCATCATGAAGTGGCTAACGGGTTCAGCCCCAAAACTCGTCAGCGTGTCGCCGGACGGAAAGCACCTCGTCAAGAAGACCGAGGACGAGCGTGGCGCGCGATTAACCGTCACCGAACTTGACAGCTCGAAGATCGTCGATGAAATCGCAACAGCACCACAGTTTCTCGTCACCTGGAATCCCGATTCCCGTTCCATCGCTTTTGTCACCAAGCCCGTTCCGTCGATCTACGAATATCCCCTATCGCACTGGAAAATTGGGACTGGAAGGTCCGAGTCCGTGACGGCCCCCATCTCGGAAAATGCGATGCACCTCATGCGGTTCGCGCCCGATGGCAAACAACTTGCGTACTACCGGCATGAGTCACCTAACCCCGAGAAAGGCAACAATCTTGAGGTGTACGATTTTGGCACCGGGCATTCTCGCAACATCATCAAGGTACACGAACCCTCCGATTTCGAATGGGACCAACGTTCGCGATCCGTTGCAATCACCGCACCACGGTGGCCCGGATACATCTCGCTTGTAAACGTTCGCACGGGCAAAGAGACCCGGTTGCAGCTCCCAACCGAAGCACACGATGTTCGACACTTTTGCTTTTCAAAAGATGGCCTGTCCCTGATGGCAGCGCTTCGCGGACCGGAAGACGACTTTTTCGGACTCGCCCGCATCACCGTTACAACCGGGAGGGTTGAAATACTGGCGCAGCCCAGGGCCGAAGTAATTCACCCCGTTTGCCTCGACGACGGTCGCGTTGTTGTTCAACTGGATGAAGATGCCTCCTTGCGACTCGCCATTTACGAACAACAAGCCGGCTTGGTGAACTTCGGCCCCGTTCATGGCAACACCAGCCTCCAATCAATCACTACAGACGATGCCATTGCACTCCACGACACCGTCGACGGAGAACAAACCGTATTGCGGATCAACTGGACAAGGAGCTCCACCGCAACGCCGTCCAATCCGGCGGTTTCCTTTCACCGCATCACCACTGAAGACGGCCACGAAACCCCGGTGATCGTACGGAGTCCCGCCAACAAGACAACGGCTACCTGCGCCATCGTTCAGGCGGCTGGTGCCGGCTACACGCTGCGTCCCTGGGAACTCGCACACCTTGCTCAATCGATTGCGGCCGAGAACTGCTACGCGGTCGCGGTGAACGTGCGGGGCACTCCGGGTTTTGGTCGCAAGAACGAGCAGATCACCGACACGGAACTGCCGGGTCGCGATCTTGCGGCGGTCGGTCGGTTCATGCAAAAGAAATACGGTTTGCCCAGACAGGCCGTCATCGCCCACGGACTCAGCGACGGGGCAAGCGCTGCCCTTCGCGCAATCGCAATCGATCCTCAAAGTTTCGGAGGCGCGATGCTGGTCGCACTATTGCAATTCTTGCCGACCCCACTCGATGCTCGTGCTGCGAATGCGAAGATCTTGCTGTTGCATCCGGAGCTCGACAACAAGGTCAGCGAGGAACAATCGAAACTGTTGTTGTCGCGATCATTTCAGGGCGGTATCGACGGAGATTGGATTCGCTGGGATACATTGTCCGGCGAAGGTCACATCCCGGCGAAACCAGAAAGCTTCGCGAGGATTGTCTCCGAATCGATTGCGCTATCGCAACGACGGAACTGAATGTTGGGATCCGATGCGCCTCATGTCTCGCAATAGAAACCGTTGAAGCCGAGCGGATCCCACAAAGTAAAACCGAGACCGCTGTTTGTTGGAGTCGACATCAATGGTGCGGGCGGTTTTTCTCCCGCGATCTTGTCGAGATTGAAGCAACAACTACCGAAAATAACGGCCCCACAATAGGCGTTCTGCGGTCCCCCAATCTCAACCTCCGGACCATCCGGACCGTTGGCACAGACGGCGATGTTTTCCACACATTCATCAATGTCGACACACCCCGTTTGTGAGGGATTGGGTCGAGCCCCAGCGCCACAATCGACGCAACCGACAATCGGAATGCATGCGGTTCTCGCCTCGTTTGCCCGGGCGCAGGGGCTACAGGCAATACAACTGGCGCTATTGGCGCCACTGCTGACGAATCCGTTCCCACAGGGGGAACAGGATCTGCAGATCGAGGCACTTTGAGGTGTTGAGACGTAGCTCCCCGGAGGGCACAAAGAGGTGGATAAACAAGTGAGCGAGTTGATTGCAGGCGCGCAAGAATCAGGGGGACAAGCCGTACACGTTCTATCGGCAGTTGTACTTGCTGGCGACGTCACGTATGTCCCGACCGGACAATTGCGCTTTGCGATGCAAGCTGTCGCGGGATTGGCATCGTGATCCCATGAATTGGCGCTGCAAGGCTGCGCAACGACCACGGGTATCTCGCGGGGTGCATCGACCGGGTCATCACGGCCCGCGTCGAACGATAGAGGGAGCGGCGTGAAGATCACGGCGTCCCCCCCGGTCCCGGTGGCGGCATCGACGCCGTCGTCGATATCCGTCGTAAGTTGCAACGCGGACTCTGTGCACGCAGCCACGAACAAAATTATCGCCGTACCTGCCCATTTTGATCTGGCGCTCATGTATGCGGTTTGCGCATCCGAAGCTAGCCCGCGTGCCCCAAACACCGGGCGGAATGGCTTGGCCAGTCCCTCCGCCTCCGCTTCTGACTGGGCGCGGCGCGTGCCTTCGTGATGGTGCTCGTCGTTCTGAGGTCGCATTTCCAGAGCCTTTCTCGGCTACCTCTCCGAGGCCGCCTGAATGCAAGCATCATATAACCGGGCTTGTTCTCCGCCGAGCGAAAACGCCATCAACTGTGTCACCCAAAAGCCCAGCCACAGTTGCCCGCCGGGCCCTCCGCAGGCACAATGCTAGCGGCATGCGCATGGGTATGGCCAATCGGGGGCCAATAGAGACTGGAACTGCATCGTCATGATCGGCACAACAATCGCGAATTACCAGGTGAAGTCGCTTCTCGGCGAGGGCGGCATGGGATCGGTATACGCGGTCGAGCACCCCATCCTCCACCGTAAGGCCGCAATCAAAGTATTGCGCCGTGATCTGTCCAGCGACAAAACCCTTGTGCAACGCTTCATCAACAAAGCCCGCGCTGCGGCTGCAATTCATCACCGGAACATCATCGATATCATGGACGTGGGCACCCTACCCGATGGCGTCCCTTACATGCTGATGGAGTATCTCGAAGGTGAAAACCTTGGCGCACGCATCAGGCGCAACAAACGAATTCCAGTGGGCGAAGCCGTGGAATTCGCATATCAGGCGGCTGATGCACTCGCCGCGGCACACATCAAGGGTATTGTGCACCGCGATCTAAAGCCTGAAAATCTTTATCTGATTCCCGATCCGATGGTGCCTGGGCGCGAGCTTGTAAAGGTTCTCGATTTTGGCATCGCAAAGCTACGCGGCGAATGGGCCGGCGATTCCGTCAAAACAGGTACCGGATCGATCATAGGGACACCGCCCTACATGGCACCCGAGCAGTGTCGTGGACTGCATGACGAGATCGATCCGCGCACCGACATCTATTCCCTCGGCATCATTTTGTTTGAGATGGTCTGCGGAGAAACACCGTTCATCTCACAGGGATGGGGCGACGTCCTGATGATGCACATGATCGAACCGCCGCCTGTACCCAGCTCGAAAAGCCCAGGATTGCCGGTCTATCTGGACAGCGTGATTCTGCGTGCGCTCGCCAAGAATAAAGACGACCGCTTTCAAGACATGCACGCCTTCCAGCGCGCGCTTGGCGAAGGCCGCGCCATGACCGTGTCTGCGATGGAATCGACCGACGACGGTGTATCCCTCCCCGATACCGATACCGCACCCGAAAGCGCAGCACAGGCAGTGCAGGGGTCCGAAACCGAACAGGAAAAAGGCCTACATCAACCAGAAAATCGGGTCGCGGCAGCGTTTGAGCGGGTTGGTCCACCCACGACGCTCTTGCTTTCTTCCGGCAGTGTGCCCGTGGTCGCAGATGACGAGTCTCAGGGACACGTTTTCGCGAACGGGCAAGCAAGAAAGCGGAAACTTCTCGTCGCCGGCGGCGCGGGCGGTCTCGCGGTAGCGGTAGCCGTGCTACTGTTGCTTACATCGGATGGATCGCAAAACTCGGTAGTAGGTCCCGCTGCATCAGACCCCGCTGCGATGACGGTGACGGAGGTCGCACAACCTTCAACTCCCGCACCACTCGAACCAACGAAAACGGCTGGAACACCTGCTGAATTGACC
Source organism: Myxococcales bacterium (assembly GCA_043759805.1). Taxonomy (GTDB): domain Bacteria; phylum Myxococcota_A; class Polyangia; order Fen-1088; family Fen-1088; genus JAWXBF01. The sequence continues at coordinate 6,886 of JAYUPZ010000013.1, forward strand.
CCGATTCCGGCTCTGGCGGAGACAGCGCCGATCGATGAACCTGCGGTGCAAGCTGACGAGAAAAAAGAAAAAAGAACTTCCGGCCATCGGGTACCGCGAACCGCGCGCGCCGAGGCACCTCCGCGCAGCCCTCCTCGGTCGGCGACACTTGTGCGGCCCGCTCTCGCGCCAACTATCGTTACGAATCCGCCGAAAAACGCGGTATCAACCAATGCCCCGATCCGCGCTGGAGCTCCCGTGCTTTTGCAGCCCAAATCGGCAGTGACACCGATACCCACCCCGGCCGCTGGCGGGGTGGGAACTAATCCAGCGCCTGCTGCAGTCAAAACGAAATTTAAGCCAGCACCCTGGTAGCCACGGCCACGACACTACCCCGGAACGATCACCGTCACAGCAGGTACCTCGACACCCCGCATCGCTTCTACCGTGATGCCCGTCCCATCATCTTCCATCGCCATCGATGCCGCTCGAATGCGGTACGAACCCGGGGGCACTCGCAGCTCGAAGCGACCTTCCAGATCGGCGTGTGCTGAAAACCGATTTGTGCCACGAATCGAAACGGCCTCGACCCGAACACTGCCGCGAACCCCGTCGGGCCCCATCATGGTGCCTCGAACGACGATGCCCTGGTCCAGATGCAACACCCCCAGATCCAAATCTTCGGCTTCGCCCACCGCTCGCGTCGGCAACGTCGCCGGCACAAAATCACTGTGCTCGATCCGAATCGAGAATCGACCTGGATAGAGCGGTGCCACCCGAAACAAACCGTCATCCGAACTGCGACCAATTGCCTCCATCAGTCGCCCGGTCACGTCCGACACCGCCACCACTGTTTCGGGATGGCCGACCTCGCCGACAAGCGGCAGGCGGCCTGATAAAACCGAAAGACGATCCACGGGCAGATCCCGCGAACCAAGTTGGGGCGCAGCGGACGGCGTTACCGACCCGCCCTTTTGTACCCACGCCAGCAAGATTCGGGCGCCAATGACGGGCGTACCGTTTGCGTCAACCACTTTCCCGCTGATCGACGAAGGTCGCGCCATCATCAGCTCAAGCGTGGAAGAGCGATCCGTCAGATGCACCGTTTCTTCATGCTGGACAACGTAACCCGGAAATTTTACGGCGACGTGATACGTGCCCGGCGGCAGCGCCCGTGTCGCAAAGTATCCAACAACGTCGGCATGCGCGACCTCGCCGCAGTCATCGTCAGCTGTTCTCCGAATCTCTACCTCTGCCCCGGAAATCGCATTGCGCTTGAGATCGACTACGCGCCCCGTGATGCTACCGGCCGGCACCAACTGCAACACGGCATCCGTTGGCACCGGTTGTCCCTCCTCGATCATGATGCGCGCCGTTGTCGAGGCGGAATCATCATTTGCGGCCCGAATGGTGTATTCGCCGGGCCCCATGCCGCTGACGACAAAACGTCCCTGGGGATCCACCGATACGGCCCGAGGGTGTCGCAAGGTTGGACTGCCGAGTAGAACCGCAACACGATCGAAAGAACCTCCCCCCGAGGGCGCTCGCACCATGCCTCCAATCGCTATACCCGTGCCCTCGACGGCAATCGAAATGGCTGACGCGGGCACCATGACGCGATCAAGATGCGCCACGCCCAGGCCTGTCGTTTGAACCATCAGTTCGTGCGGGCCCGCCATGAGTTCACCCACCTCAAATCGGCCCTGGGCATCGGTCAACGCTTCCCTGGGGTTCGCCTGTCCTCGACCCGAGGGCCATACAAAGATTTCTGCAGATGGTACCGGCTTTCCGGCCGCATCAAGCACTGCACCCGAAAGTCGGACCCGTTCCCCATCGATGCCTTGTTTTTCGGATTCGCTGGTTTTCGACACCCGCGCCGTTTCGCCACATCCCCGGGTACAGCCCGCCGCGGAGAACATCGCCAGCCAAAACATCCACGTGCGGGGGGTGGGCCGGATCCGCGGGTATTGCCGGGAGGGTTTGCTCATCGTTTAAGGATTTCTGCTATTAGGACCCCATCCGTGACTGTCGGCAAGAACCCTCCTCGTTTTCGTGGTTTCAAACGGCAGAACGCCGGAAGCGCCAGCGCAGCCGAACTCGTCGGCGCTGTCATGGAGCGGCTCGGCGGTAAACAGCGAAGCCTCGAGCAACGGGTTTTTACCGCCTGGGACGAGTCCGTTGGCGATGTGTTCCAGCGCAAGTGCCGACCGGAGACGATTAAGGGCACGACCCTCTTTGTACGGGTCGTGAGTTCACCGCTCGCACACGAGCTCACGCTCTTGAAGCAAGAGATCCTAGAGCGCGTGAATACCAACCTGGGCGAAAAGCTGATTGAAGACTTCCGCACCCGCGTCGGCGAACTCGAATAACGGCCCTACCTCAGAACGGCTTTGCAGCTCTGCACGAAGGCCGCCATCTCGGGCACAGGATCCCGACCGGCAGCATGGGCCGTCTCGATGATGCGAACCGCTGCGCTTCCAACGACCACGGCGTCGGCATGTTGGGCCACCGCGCGGGCATCGTCGGGAGTCTTGATGCCAAATCCCACCACGACAGGCAGTTCGGCGGGGGAAAGACTGCGGATGCGTTTGACCTGCTCGCCCACATCGGAGAAATCGGTGAGTGCAGCACCGGTAATACCCGTTAACGAAACGTAGTACACAAAGCCGCTCGCGACTTTCAACACGCTTGCCATACGCGATTCCGTCGAAGTCGGTGCCAGTAATGGCACGAACGCAAGCGATAGCGCGCGCAAGGCATCGGGCAATTCGCGATCATCATCGGCCGGCCAGTCCACACACAAGGTGCCATCGGCACCCGCGGCCAGGGCGGCCTTTGCGTAGTTTTCGATGCCCATCACGACGATCGGGTTGGCGTATCCGAACAGAACGATGGGCAACGTTGGATTTTCGGCGCGAATACGACGACACAAATCAAGCGTTCGGTGAAGGCCACCGCCCGACTTTATCGCACGGGCCATTGCCCCTTGAATCGCAAGACCGTCGGCCGATGGATCGCTCCAGGGTACGCCGAGTTCAAGGATGTCCATCCCGGCGCGGGCAGCGGCATTGATAACCCGCAGGCTGGTCTCAAAATCCGGATCATTCGCGGTCAAATACAAAACAAGCGGTTTACGCTTTTCCGTTCGCGCTCGCTCAAAAGCCGCTGACAGACGTTGCAATCCGGTGGTCACAGGCCGACCTCCACCCCGAGATGCCGGGCGACATGCATCATGTCCTTGTCACCGCGGCCCGACACATTGACGACGATGATGGGGCGTCGACCTTCAACCGACAAACGCGGCGCCACCAACGACAGTCCGGCAATGGCATGGGCGCTTTCCAACGCACACAATATCCCCTCCGTTCGAGCGAGCAATTGCAGGCCGTCAAGCGCCTCCTTGTCCGTGACCGAGAGATACTCGCCTCGCCCCACTTCCTTGTAATACGAATGTTCCGGACCCACGCCGGGATAGTCGAGGCCTGCCGAGATTGAATGCGCCTCGGAGATTTGACCGTCGTCGTCGCAGAGAACGTAGGAGCGGGCACCGTGCAGCACCCCCACCCGCCCGTGTCCGAGCGTGGCCGCATGACGACCCGTCTCCACACCATCACCAGCCGCCTCAATTCCATAGAACCGGACTGCAGCATCATCCACGAAGGGATGAAATAGGCCCATTGCGTTCGACCCGCCGCCCACGCACGCAACGAGTGCATCGGGAAGTCGACCTGCCTGTTCCAGAATCTGTTCGCGCGCCTCGCGGCCAATCACGCGCTGCAAATCGCGCACAAGGGTCGGATAGGGGTGCGGACCTGCAACCGAGCCGATTACGTAATGCGTATCACGAACATTGGTAACCCAGTCGCGCAACGCCTCGTTCATCGCGTCTTTCAGCGTGGCCGTGCCACCTGTGACCGGATGCACCTCTGCGCCGAGAAGTTTCATGCGGAAGACGTTGAGCTTCTGCCGCTCGCAATCGACCGCCCCCATGTAAACCTCGCAAGGAAAGCCGAGCAAGGCGCAGGCGGTGGCAGTCGCAACACCATGTTGACCGGCGCCGGTCTCGGCGATGATGCGCGTCTTGCCCATCTTGCGCGCGAGCAAAACCTGACCCAGGCAGTTGTTGATCTTGTGCGCACCCGTATGCGCCAGATCTTCGCGCTTGAGAAAGATTTGCGGCGCTCGCGCCCCGGAAAGGCCCGCGCGCTCGGCAACGGCCACTTCAAGCCGTTCGCCACGCCATAGGGGCGTGGGTCGCCCGACGTAGTGCGCAGCAAGCCGATCAATTTCAGCGAGAAATTC
>JAYUPZ010000014.1:0-2464 GCA_043759805.1 Myxococcales bacterium
CCGTCTCGCGCGTGCGTGCCTCGTATTGTTGCATCAACGCGGTGTAACGCTGAGGCAGCGGCGCATTCGGATTCGTCGCATAGAGACTGCCCACCAAAGCCCCCATGCTAGTGCCCGTCACACAGTTGACCGCAATCCCCTCGTCCTTTGCTGCACCGAGCACCCCAAGATGAACCAATCCCGAAGGTCCCCCCGCCGACAACACCACGCAGGTCGTTTTGTTGGGCAGCTCCGTCCAATTCCGCGCACAGCCGACAATCCCACTCGATGCCACAATCGCAAGCAACAATGCTCTCATTTTTCACCCTCGCTGTTGCGGTTTTCCTCGGCAAGGTGTCGCTCGATCGTCTCGCGCAAACGCAGATGCGCGCGATGCAAGATCACCCGCTGGTTGGCCTCGGAGATGTTCAACAACTTGCAGACCTCGTCGGCATCCATATCTTCCACGTCACGCAAGGTGATGACGATCCGGTACTTGTCAGGCAGGCTTGCGATCGCACGTTCCAAGATCTCGCCGAGTTGTCGGCGCTGTAACAACTGTTCAGGCGGATCATCGGCCCACGCGCCCGGCGGTCGCAACCACTGACCCTTGTCGTTGAAACGATCCTGCAGCGGCTCACCCGAATCGTCCTCGTCGTCGTGCTCAAGCGCCGAAAACGGTGTTGTACGGCGTTCGCGATGCCCGCGCGTCTTGGCACGGTTAAGCAGGATGGTAAAAAGCCAGGTCGAAAAGGAAGAGCGCTCCGCAAAACGGTCGATGCCATCCAACACTGCGAGCCAGGTTTCCTGAACGACCTCCTCGGCAATGGCGGGGCCGGGAACAAAACCCAGGGCCACACGCTTCATCGATCCCTGATAGCGCTCAACGAGAGCAGTAAACGCCGCCCGATCACGCTTCTTCAGTAGGGCGACAAGCGCGGCGTCTTCCATGCGCGGCCAAAGGGTAGCAGAATCACGGAGATGAGCCTCGCGTCGAATACCGATCCCCACAAACGTCCCATCGCCGTCATCGGTGGTAGCGGCTTTTACGATTTGCCCGGACTGCAAGAGCGCAAAGAACTGGCGGTGGATACGCCGTATGGCGCGCCCTCCGATCGCTTGCGAACCGGTGTCCTTCAAGGTCGCAACGTGGTTTTCCTGGCGCGACATGGGCGGAGCCACAACCTGTTGCCGTCCGAGCTAAACTTCCGCGCCAACATTTACGCGTTGAAGACACTTGGGGTCACGCAGATCATTTCCGTTTCCGCGGTGGGTTCCTTGCGCGAGCACGTGGCTCCCGGTGATGTTGTCCTGCCACATCAATTCATCGATCGAACTGAGGGGCGAGCCCGTACGTTTTTCGGAAACGGGGCCGTCGCGCACGTTTCGTTGGCCGATCCTATCTGCAGACACGTGTCGGAACAGCTTGCGCGATCGTCCGAGAAGATTGGGCAGGGCAGCGTTCATCGCGGTGGCACCTACCTGTGCATCGATGGGCCGCAGTTTTCGACGCGAGCCGAGTCGGAATTGTGGCGGCAGTTCGGGGCCACCGTGGTCGGCATGACCAACATGCCCGAGGCGTGTCTCGCTCGCGAGGCGGAAATGTGTTACGCGACATTGGCCTTGCCAAGCGACTACGATTGCTGGCGTGGACACGATGACAACGTCACTGGGACTGCGGTGTTTGCCATGTTGAAGGCTCAGGTCGACAAGACCAAGCGGATCGTGGCGGATGCGCTGATATCGCTTGATCCGGGACGGCAATGCAGTTGCCACCGGGCGCTCGACGAGGCCCTGTATACGCCACTCGCCGAGATGCCTGCGGTCACGCGCGAGCGACTTTCGGTCGTGATCTCGGGGCTTGTAGCGCGAACGAACGGCAGGGTCGCCTGAGACGTCTGCTAGGGTAAAAACGCCATGGAGAAGCCCGATGTTGCCCAGGTTCCCGCCGATGTGCTTGGCGTGTGTCAACGGCTAACCAGTGCCGGATTCGCCGCGCACCTCGTGGGCGGAGGCGTTCGCGATCTCTTGATTGGGCGGGTACCGAACGACTTTGATGTGGCGACGGATGCGTTGCCCGACAAGGTGTTAAAGTTATTTGGGCAACGCTTTGCAATCCCCACCGGATTACAACACGGTACCATCACCGTCGTGACCGGTGCGCCACCCAACCAACGGCATGTCGAGGTCACAACTTACCGCGGCGAGGGCGCCTATCTTGATGGCCGTCGTCCTTCGTCCGTAACTTTTTCGGCAACGCTGCTTGAAGATCTGTCGCGCCGCGATTTCACGATCAATGCGATCGCCTTTGATCCAGCCGGCGGTGTGTTGACCGATCCCTTCGATGGCCAGGGGGACATCGAACGCAAGTTGATTCGTGCAGTTGGCGATCCGGTGGTGCGCTTTACAGAGGATGGGTTGCGTCCGATGCGCGCAGTCCGTCAGGCCACGCAGCTTGGTTTCGAAATCGATCCACCGACGCTTA
>JAYUPZ010000015.1:0-5261 GCA_043759805.1 Myxococcales bacterium
CGCCGCCCTGTCCAAGCGGTTTTCCTCGATAAAGGCCAAGAATGGTGGGCGAAAGCGGGGGATGTTCCGAAACGAGATCGGCGCCGTCCGGCAGCTCGGCTGCGACCACGTGAACACCGCCCGATGTCAGAGCCTCCTGAACTGAGAGGGGTAAATTGGTAACGGCGCGCCGCACTCGATCCTCAAAATCAACCTGGGACAGGTCGATCGGAGCGGGAAAAGCAGCGGGGGCCAGTTCCCGGGCCCGGGCAAAAAGTTCTTGCGCGCGCATCTCGGTCGCGGTGTCTCGCTCGAGGACGAGGGCGAGCTGGTTTTGCACGATTGGGTTGTCAGGGTGCGCCACCAGCAGGCGTTCGAGTTCCGCTCGCGCCTCGGTGAATCGGTTCAGCTCGAATAACGCCGCGGCGTATTGTGTTTTGGCGACCACGGAGTCACGGAGGGTGTGGCGGGCTAAAGCCAATACTTCTATTGCCTCGGCTGGGCGACCGAGATCTAACAAAGCCTGTCCGCGCAACAGTTGAAGACGCGCACGTTGCGCGATCGAGGTTCGAGTAGAGGCGCGACCGCTCGATCGAAGCAAACGCTCGGCTCGATCACCGTAAGCTAGGCCTGTCTGGGTACGACCGGCCGAAGGCGAAAGCCGATTGATGAACAGATCGGCGGCAAGTTCGAGAGCCTCAACATCGTCGGGGGAAAGCGCCAACACCAGATCAACGGCATCCCGAGCGTCGTCGAGCCGAAGAAGGGCAACCAGCGCGGAGGCCCGGTCGTGATGCGCTTCGATGGACGAGGGTGCAGCATGGATCGCTTCGTCCGCACAGCGCAAAGCCGACGTGGGGTTGTTTTCCGCGAACATCAACGCCGCGCGATCGAGGAGGACGGCAATCGGAGCCTTTTCCCAGGCAGGCATGTCGGGAATGCAACGTTGCAACGGCGGGTCGGTGGGTGTGGCGGGTGGAGGTAGGTCAGCGATGGGCGGCGGCGCTGACGTGAGTTCGAGAGGTGGAGCGGTAGTCCTGACCACCGCCGCCTTTGCTGGTGGGTGGGGCGGTCTTTGCTGGCAGTTGGCGGCAAGCGCAAACATCCCCAGTGACCCAAGGGCCCACCTCGTGCAGACACCGACCCTGCGACTGTGCACGTTGTTAGTGTAGCCCGACCCGGGAAACTTCCCAGAAATTGCGGGGGCGTAGGGTTCGGGTATCGACCAGCGTTCGACCCTAGTGCGCAACACCCCAGTTTTTGCCAAAGCCGGCATCGACCCGGAGAGGTACCTTCAACGTATAGGCACCTTCCATCTCGGTCTTCACAAGCGCAGCGATGGTTTCGGCCTGCCCCTCCGGCACCTCCAACACCAACTCGTCGTGTACCGTCAGCAGGAGGTCGCAGCCCGGATGGGCATTCAAACGCTCGGCGATCCTCAGCATCGCAAGCTTCAGGATGTCAGCAGCAGAACCTTGAATCGGGGTATTGCGGGCGATTCGTTCGCCGTAGGCTCGCATCTGAGCACGCGCTGCGGCCAGCTCTGGAACCTTGCGCCGACGGCCGAGCAAGGTGCTGACCTCCCCGGTTTTCTTCGCCTCTGCGATGAGATCGTCCATGAACGATTTGACACCCGCATAGCGTGCAAAATAGCGCTCGATGTAGTCGCGTGCCTGGGCGCGTGGAATGTGCAACGCTTGCGAAAGACCGAAGTCGGTTTGTCCAAATACCAGACCAAAGTTGATGGCCTTGGCGATGCGACGTTGATCGGCGTCGACTTGCCCGAGCGGAATGTCGAAAATCTCTGCGGCCGTGCGACGGTGGATGTCTGTGTCTTCTGCGAAGGCCGCCAGAAACGACGGATCGCCTGAAAAGTGGGCCAACACACGCAATTCGATCTGCGAATAATCCGCCGAAATCAACACCCGTCCTGGAGGTGCCACAAACGCCTCACGAATGCGCCTACCCATCGACGTTCGGATGGGAATGTTTTGCAGATTCGGATCGCTTGACGATAATCGACCCGTCGCTGCAACGGCCTGATTGTAGGTTGTATGCAAACGGCCGGTGCGCGGATTAACGAGGCTCGGCAAGGCGTCGAGGTAAGTGCCCTTTAGCTTGGTCATGGAGCGGTATTCGAGAATCTTCGAGGCCACCGGATGTAAGGCTGCAAGCGCCTCCAGCACGTCTGCATCCGTTGATGCCCCCGTTTTCGACTTCCGTATCACGGGAAGGCCAAGCTTTTCGAACAAGACTGTGGCCAGTTGTTTCGGCGAACCAATGTTGAAAACTGAACCCGACATTTCGTGAATGGTGGTTTCAAGTTCCGCGATCTCGCCCGCAGCCTCCTGCGAAAGCGCTCGCAAAAATTGGGTATCCACGAGCACCCCCCGATGTTCCATCGCGGCCAGAACCCTCGACAGGGGGAGTTCGACCTCGCGGTACAACGGTTGCATCGAAAGTGTTTGCAACGTGGCGTTTTGCGGAACAGACAGTGCCAGAGCCGCGGACGCCTCGATGCCAAGCGCGACGGGCAAGGCGTCACGCGCAACTTCGGAACGCATCCGGACACCGTCGAACCCCTCGGCGCGCGCAACATCCGCGAGTTCATGCTGATTGCGGGCCGGGTCAATGAGGTAAGCGGCTAACAAGCTGTCCGAGACAACGCCTTCAAGCGCCACGCCAGCCGCGCCGAGGAGGACCTCGACGAACTTGCCACCGTGCGTGTGTTTGGCGATCGCCGGATCGGTAAAGATCGTCGAAAACCACTGCAAAAACACCTTGAAATCAAGCGCCGCTTCGTCCGACGACAGGAGCGACGCCTGCTGTTCGGCAGACACCGGAACATAGGATCGACGGCCATCAAGCAAGGCGAAACCAAAGCCCTGGGCGGCGGCGCGGAGCGGGTCCCCACCGTCAGCAAGCAGGCTCATACCGATGACGCCGTTGCGTTTGATTTCGGCCACCAAGTCCGCAAGTGAATTCGTATCACGAACAACCGTGGTTGTCCCGTTCGACAGATCGACGGTCGGACGCGAGGCGGGTATGGACGGCGGCACGGGAGGGGGCTCCGCGTCGACGGGCAACGTTTCGACCGGCGTTTGCCGCGGTGAAAACAGAGGCAAAGCGCTGTCGTCGGTCACAGCTGCAGCCTTTGATGCGACCGGCGCAGCCGCATCCACCTGCCCCATCATGCGATGGAACTCCATCTCGGTGAACAACTGTTCCAGGGCGCCTCGATCCGGAGGGCGACGTTGCAGTGACGCGAGGTCTCGACCGAGATCCACGTCCTCTTTCAGCGCCACGAGTGCGCGCGCCATCTTGACCTGTTCGATGTGTTCGCGCAGAGCCTCGCCGCGCTTGCCCTTGACCTCGGAAACGCGCGCCAACAAACCGTCGAGTGAGCCGAACTCGGCAATCAACGCGGCGGCGGTCTTGGGTCCAATGCCGGGAACGCCGGGCACGTTGTCTACCGCATCGCCCACCAGCGCCAGCAGATCCCCTACCCGTTCCGGCGGCACTCCCCATTTTTCCTGCACGCCCGAAGGCCCGACGAGACGGTTCTTCATCGCATCAAGCATCGAGATGCCGGGCCCGATGAGTTGCATGAGATCTTTGTCCGAAGAGCAAATGACCACCTGAAGATCGGTGGCACTCGCTTTTCGGGTCAGGGTCGCAATCAAATCGTCGGCCTCAACACCCGGTACGCGCAACGATGAAATACCAAACGCTCCAATGACTTTCGGGACGAGGTCTATCTGAGCGGCCAGTTCGGGCGGCATCGGTGGCCGATTCGACTTGTAAGCAGGATAAATCGCGTCGCGGAACGTGGCCCCGGGACTATCAAACACGGCGACCAAATGGCTGGGACTGTGCTCGCGCTCGATCTTGAGCAGCATCGAACACAACCCGTGGATCGCGCCCGTCGGCTGACCCATCCGAGTGGTCAAGGGGGGCAGTGCAAAAAAGGCCCGATACAGGTAGTTGTAAGCGTCAACGATATACAGCGATCCCTGCATTTGGTCCCCCCAAAAATAGGATGGAAAGGTACCCTAGCAAACTTCGTATCTGGGTACGTTTTAGCGATACTCTTCCCACCCTCTGGCTCCCACGACCGTGACTCCGACGCCCTCCATCCCGACTCCCAAAAAGCGCCGACCGCTCCGCAGGATATTCGGTCTCGCGCTCGTCGGAACGGTTCTCCTGTTCGCGGTCGGTTTTGCGGCCGTGGTGAACATCGTTCAGGACGAAACGGCGGGCGGTCTCATCACCAGCATCGTCGCAAAGGTCGGTCTGCGTGGCACCATCGAGGTGAAATCGATACGCTGGCCCGCGCGCGTCCTCTGGGATTTGGTCACCGACAATCCGACGCCCATTGTGGTTGAGGGCGTGACAATTACTGATCCGGATGGCGTCGTCGTCTTGCACGCACCCCGACTGGAACTGAAGGTCCCCCCTCGGTCGGCGCTTTCTGCGCGCATCAAGATGTACGATCTGAAGATCGGATCCGATGTCTACTGGCGATTCGCCGATACCAAGGACGGTAAAGACAATGGCTTTCTTTCGGCCGTCGCACCCAAACCCAAGGTTCGACCCGAGGGTGCCGAACCGCCGCCCGAACCCGAGTCGTCGGATTTTCTCATACAGATCGTCAACGCCGATCTGGACGGTTTCACCGCAGAATTTGATTACCCGGGCGCCTGGGGACTGTTGCTGAAAGATATCCAGGGAACGGCATCCTTGCGGGTCGAAGGCGACTTTGTTGGATTCGATTGCCAAAACCTGGATGCGCGCAAGGGTGGCTATCTAACCATTCTGACTGAGAAGCTTCCGTTTGACCGTGTGAAGGTCAAACGTGTTGCGACAACTCCGGAATGGCGCAACGACATCTTTCTTGAACTTGATCATGCCGACACCGGGAAGTCCGTCCTCACGGGCAAGGGTTTCTTCACGCACATCTACGATGGCGGGCCCGCCGGAATCGATTTACACGCCGAATTCGCCAACGCGGCGAACGCACTCGATGCAGTGCGCGGCCCCATCATCGACAGCGTGGGCGATCTTGAGATCACCGGTGATGATGCCCGCATTTCGATCGACCTTACAGAACCATTCGAGCGCATCACCATCAACGGCACGTTTGCCGGGCTCGACATCCGCCGCGAGACCATGCATGCGAAGGACACCACCTTCGATCTGCATTTCGTCGCACAACCGCTCGAGGTTTCGACGCGCTCGTTCCGATTCAACGCACCCGACAAGGGTCAGATGGAACTGGGTGC
>JAYUPZ010000016.1:0-26121 GCA_043759805.1 Myxococcales bacterium
ATTTCGGTCATATTTGAGAAAGCACCATCAGCATCGCGCGTGCCGACAAGAGTGCCAGAAAGGTCTACCGCAACGCCGTTATCCATCGTCCGATAGCGTCCCAGCTCGTCAAAAGCCTCGAAGGCAAATCCCATGGGATTGAAAAGGCTGTGGCAAACCGAACAGGTCGAAGCCGAGGTCGACCGCTCGTACACGTCACGGTTGGTCACCACGTCACCCGATCGCGGGGCAAGTGTCAGATCCAGGTCATCGGGCGGTGCAGGAACCGGCGCACACAAGAAATGTTCGCGGACCATGACGCCGCGCTTGATCGGCGAAGGATGATCGGTCCCAGCATTCGCAAAACCGATGGCACCGAGCGAGAAAAGGCCGGCAACGGGAGCCGGAAGCGACACCGTCGCGAGTGCGGTGCCCGTGTCGGTTCCCAGGTTGCGAAACTTGGCCGCGTCGGCAACTGTGACGACGGAGCGATTCGTGAGCAATGACTGCAACGTTGCAACCTCATCCAGATTTTGCTTTACGTAGGATGCGAACTCTGCAGAAAGCTGCCGCATGACAGACGCCGAATCTTTTACGCTGTCCGCACCTTCACGACGCGACATGCGGGAGGCCAGCGTCAAGTCGCTTAACATGTCCACGTAGAAGCCGACGAAGCGGGCGTCTTTCACCAGGCGCTCGGCCTGTTTGCCTACCCCGTCTGCCGTTTTCAACTCGCCCGATGCCGCGGCTGCTATCAACTCTTCGTCGGGACTGTCCTGCCACAAGGAAAAGGAAAGTGCAGATGCAACCTCGTAAGGCGTCAGTCGCACAATTCCACCTTTCGCAGACGACACGTCGCCTAGTTCCGATCGGTATAAAAAGTACGGCGATTGCAACATGGCCGACAGCACCGCACGTGTCGCATCGGTCTTGGCCGTCAGCGATCCGGTGAACAACAATTGATAGCGCTTCGATTCGTCGGTCGAAAGTGGGCGACGAAACAATCGTGGCGCGAGATATCCGAGGAGAGCTGTGGCACATTCCGGCTTGTCATAATCGGCACACACTTTTGCGCCCTTCACACCGGTGAGCCCGAGTTCGGCAAGATCAACCGCGGTGAGTGCCCACGAACTGGCATCACCTTTTCGAATCCGCAGGACATCCGCTTCATTCGCAAAAAGAAAACCAAACCCATCGTTGAGTGCGGCGAGATGCGAATCGGTAACCACAATGCCGAGGCTGGTCTTCAAGGTGTTGCGAATCTGTTGTTTGGATAGGCGCCACAGGCGGGCACGGCCCGGTGCCGGATCAGATGCGCCCGAACACTTGTTCGCCAACCCGTCGTCCGACAGGTCGGAGACTTCTCGCGGAATGGTTCCGGTCGCTGTCGTTCCACCCCTGCCGCCATTCGAGTTCCCGCCAACAGGACCAGAAGAATCGCTTACCACCGACCCGGTGCAGGCCGTTACCCAAAGCGCACCGCACAAGACGAATGCACGAAAGACGCCGGGGTTGTACGAAACGGTCGCCGGTTTCATGCAGGATAGGTGACGGCTCGACCAAGATTGTTTCAACTGTTGGTACGTTTTTTCGCGTAGAATAATTTTCGGCAAACGGCCACCCAACGCATGGCGGCGTTCGATTTTCTCATCGCGACCCTGACGATGCTTGCGACCCAGGGGACACCCACCCTGGTATCCGGTTCGGGCAAATGTCCGGCTGCAGCGGACGTCCAGGCTCGGCTAAACCTGCTGGTCAGTGGCGGCGATCAACAAGCAGAGTCGTATTCAGCCCATCTTGTGCGCGAGCGCGATACGATTACGATCACGTTGAAGGACGTGGATGCTCAGATCATTGCGTCTCGCACCCTTTCTCAAAAGGCCTCGTGCGAGGATCTGGTGGCTGCGGCGGCAGTCATTATCGCAACCTGGGAGGTGGAGTTGCGAGGCCGCGGCAACCTGAGCCTCTGGCAACCGGTTGTTCCAACGTTGACGTTGGCGCAGCCGGCGACGACAACCACAACCACACCTCGATGGTCCATTGGGGGTGGCTTCGGCTATGCGTTCGCCTCGGATTCTCCGGCTCCAGGACTTTGGTTGCACGCTGCACGGCGCCGCGAGCAACGCCGATTGCAGTGGCATGCCGCATTCGCGACCAATCACGCTTACCGTATTACGCTTGGACAGGGCGATGCAGAGTGGTCGCGAATTGGCGCATTTGTAGGACCGGCGCTCGGGACTCTGAGTAAACGCTATCCGGGAGAACTGGCCCTCCTTGCAGGTGCCAGCTGGTTATTGATGCGCGGAGTCGATCAGGTTGAAAACAAGGCGGATTTCGCCGTGGATCCTGAGGTTCGCCTCCTCGTTAGAATAGGAGTCCGCCTGGGTAACACGGTGCCATGGCTGGCCGGAATGCTTGTGGCCCGCCCATTACAACGCACGCTCGCACTCGAACCTGGCACCATCGACCGCAAAATGTCTATCCTTGAGGTGGGCGTGATCGCAGGCCTATCCTTCGATATTTGAAAAAGCTTCACGGTAATTGAAACATCCAACCGTCCAGGTGCCACCAGTCCTTGACGACCGACAATGAACGCCCTCAACTGCCCGACCCAGCACGCCCGGAGCCGAAGCCGAGCAGCGTGGCGGATCTCTATCGCCAATACGGAGCCCAGGTGCACCGCTGGGCGGCGCGTCTCTGCGGACCTGGGCTCGAAAGCGACGACATCGCCCAGGAGGTTTTCATGATTGCGCACCGACGCATGGGCGGGTTTCGCGGCGAGGCGTTGTGGTCGACCTGGTTGTTCGGTATCACGCAAAACGTCGTGCGACATCGCCGACGCAAGCAAAGGGTGATGAATCTGCTTTATGGCAAACTGGCCAATCAACCCGAGCCACCGCCCAACCGTCCCACACCGATCGAGGATTTGGAGCAACGCGAAGCGACGTCGCTCGTGTATCGAGCGCTCGATGGTATTGCTGAGAAATACCGGGTCCCTTTTGTCTTGTTTGAGATCGACGGAATGTCGGGCCAGGCGATCAGCGAGTTGACCGGGATACTCCCCGCGACCTTGCGGGTTCGGCTGATGCGCGCGCGGCAGGCGTTTGAGACGCGCGTCCGGGCCCTGAAGGCCCTGGAACCGCGGCCAGGAGTTCGCACATGAGGGGCCCAATCAACGACGATCCCTTGTTTGGAGCGCGCATGCGGGACGGTAATTCGCCCTCCGCAACGTTGCTAAAACACACCGCGGAGCGCACCACAGGAACGCCCTCGCCGCAAACCGTCGCACGGATCGCCTTGGCGCTGGAACCGCGTGTCCGCCGCGCCGAGCTTCGTAAGCCTTTCGTTTTTTGGTGGGCACTCGCATCAATTGGATGCATGGGCGTCGCCATCGCCGGAACGGCGTTCTATCTCGCCGTTGACACCTCGAACAAGGTCGTTGCAGAAACACCGACTCAGCGGAGCAATGCCACCATACGCATCACGGCGCCGGAACCCGCACCAGAACCACGCTTGATTGCGGCACCAGAACCTATCGTGGCCGATCGCCCTCGGGTCATACGCGCGCGAACCGCACCACGAAATCTTTCGCGGAACGAAGGCACAGCCGCCTCCGGCCTCGCCGAAGAGTCCCGTCTGCTTGGCGATGCGCTTACGTCCTTGCGCAAGAGCCGAGACGGCAGGACAGCGCTAACCATACTGGATCGCTACACTCAACGTTTCCCTGACGGCGAACTTGTGCACGAAGCCGAGCGAACACGCGTGGAGGCGCTGCTTTCCCTCGGTCGCACAGGTGAGACCCTGCTGCGCCTTGATGAAATGACCTTTGCCCGACTCGCCCGCGACACCGAAATTCTGCTCGTTCGCGGCGAGTTGAGGGCTGGTCGAAATCGGTGTCTTGAAGCAGAGTCGGACTTTTCAGCCGTGTTGCAACGAGCGTCGTCGACGCAAGCCGATCGAGCATTGTTTAGCCGGGCGGCATGCCGTTCTCGTCGCGGCGATCTGAATGCATCGCGAGCGGATTTGCACGAGTATGCCCGCAGATTCCCGGACGGGATCCACATTCGCGAGGTAAAAGAGGCGCTCTCCCGTATCCCCTGACTTTATGCGCGCCAGTTCGGCAATCACCCTCTACCTCATCGCCCTCATTCTGGGTGCAAACGCGTCGTGTGATACCCGCCACGTGGTTGGACAGGGCGAAACGCCGATAGCGCCCTGTGGTGTTTTCACGACTGATCCGGATCTAAACGTGTGTTTGTCTGGACACGCGGGTGGCTCGGACATGAACTTTGAGCCTGCAGTCGATATCGCAACCGACGGATCGCTGATCCTTGCATCGCGTGGTACGCTTACCGGTGCGCCCGCGAGCACGGTCCTCGTACAGGGCAAGGCGACTCTTTTTCGCATCGACCCAGCGCGCGTGCGAATCCTGGCGTCAGCGACCCTCGGCAACCTCATCGAGGATCTCGAACTGGAACCTACTTCGGGTGCCATCGCAGTTGTGGGTGAGCCCTTCGGTGTCGCGGTCATTGAGCCCAATCTGTCAAAAATTCGCTGGTCGGCCCAGGTCGTCGGGCACCGGGTTAGCATCGGCGTTGATGGGACCGTTGCGGTTTTGAATCGCAACACGCATGCCGTCTCCGTCTTCGGTCCAAAGGGTGAAACAGGTTCAACGTTTATACCCCGAACAGCCGGTGGGCTTAGCGCAGATTTGGCCGTGGATGGGTCCGCCCACCAGATCGTCGTTACCGGATCAAGCCCTGGCACGTCCGCAATCCAGCCAGTGTTCGACTCGCATGGATACGACGGCGCTTCGATCTGGCGCAACTACGACTGGTCGCCAGACATCGCCAAGGAACGACAGCTGACGGCTGCCACCCGCGGTGTGCGGGTACAGATTGGGCGGGACGGACAGCTTTACTTCCTGGCAGAATGCGATGGCGGAAATACCTCCGTGGCGCGAAACCCGCGAAACATCGCTGAACCTGCGAGTCTTGTCAGCTACGACGCCAACAACACGCCTTACAACACCAATCAACCATTGTTGTTTGTGGCACGTTTCGTACCCGTCCTCGGGACGCTCGCCGTGGGACAGATGGTGCTCGCGAGAGCAAACACCATGGCGTCGGCGCCCGGCATTGCCACCCACCCAACCGCGCTGGCGGCCAACCAGGATGGGTTGGTGCTCGTGGTCGGCACCCACGGGTGCTGCGCGCCGAATTTTGCAGGGCGTAAGGTGGCAGGACAGTCGCTTGTGGCCTCGTCTTCGGACGCCTTTGCTCTGATGCTCACCCCCGACATGCGAGAACGTCCGCTCTGGACAACCTTTGGGCGAGGCAGCAGAAGCCGGGGCGTCGCCGCTGCACTTTCCGGCAAGCAGGCGGCCTTCGTTGCGGTCCAGACAAGCCTGGACACAGCCAGCGCGGCGATGGCTCAATATCACCCCCTGCAAACCGTCGCCACCCTACTTGGCACCGAGGTTTTCCTCGCCGCCTGGCCAACCCCGTGAACCGTACTGCATTTTAATTTTGGGTCGCGAGCCACTTTTCAAAAGCGGCCGGCCAATCTTGCGAAGTCGCACCGGTTCGTCGAATTCCAAATCCGTGACCACCCGAGGTGTAAACGTGCAACTCCGCCTTACCGCCGGCTTTCTTGAGCGCAACGTAAAACGGAATGCTGTTTGCCACCGGTGTCAGACGATCATCATCCGCGTGGGCAATGAAGGTTGGAGGCGTGGTCGCAGGCAATGACGGAATCTTGCCGAGCGCCGGATAAATAAGCGCGAGAAACGCCGGGCGAGTCGCAACGGGTTCAAGCACGCCCATCATCGCGGTAAGATGTCCGCCCGCCGAAAAGCCCATCATTCCAATTTTATTGGGATCAAGGTGCCACGTCGAGGCGTGCTCGCGGATGGTGCGCATCGCCGCGCGTGCATCTTCAACCGAGACACGTACGGTTGAAGCCGCGCCCTCGAGGGTATTGGTACCGGTGATCTTGAGCGCCTCAAAACCCGGCAGACGGTATTTCAACACAATGCCCGCTATCCCCTGTTGTTGTAACCAGCGCGCAACATGGTGGCCTTCCTTGTCGATCGCAAGCAGTCCATATCCCCCGCCCGGTGCAATCAAAACCGCCTTGCCCGTGGAATTTCCGGCGGGCAGATAAACCGTTAACGTCGGCTCCACGACCGATTTTACCAGACGGTCTCGAATCCCATCCTTGCTGTGATCCTCGATCTCCTCCTTGCCACCGGCAGAGGATGCTGTCGGCAGAACAAGAGTTTCAGGTTCCGAAAAAATGTCATCGGTCTTCAGCGCGGCCTTGTTTGCCGGCCATTTTGGATTCGGTCGCCCCTGCCGAATGACCAAATTTTTGATGCTGCTTTCGCATCCTGTGACAAACATGATCGACTGTTTGGCTCGCGCCAAATGCGGGTGACGACCAACGATGGTTCTGCCGTCGATCGTCGCAGCGATCTCATCCCCGCGCCATTCCATCGTGACGTGGGTCCACGTACCGAGTGGCATCGCGCGCGTGAGTCGACCAAACGAGGCTGCTTCGTCTGGGCCCTCGCCATCGTTGTCGTCTTTTGAAAGCCCCCAGTTTTCAAGATTCAGGGACAACGTCGTGACATAGCCGCGAAGGGCGGTGGTGCGCAGATTGAAATAGCGCCACTTGCGCCCCTCCCACGGAATATCATTGATGCGCACATCGAATTCGACAATGGCATCGGTGTACTCGAAACCGTATGACGCTGTTGCAGGATGGTTGTGGCTAGCATTTTCCGCACCGATGAATACGCCATCCTCTTGCCGCCATGCCCCGGCACGTTTCTCGATGTTGAAGCGCCAGCCTTTGTAGCCGGATGCGAAATGTTCCGTATTACCGGTAGCCTGTTTTAATGGGCGGCTGAAGTTTTCGCTTAACAAAACGCCTCCGGGTGAATTCAAAACTGCAGCGACCCGGGGCGCCGCAACCGCAGCCCCCCCACTCACGCCGATAACCGTCCCTGCGATGAACAAGACTCTGGCAGTACTTGAGAGCAACATGCGGAAGTTCTACGTCCACGGGCTTGCCAGGTCCACCCTGCCAAGCGTTGAGACTCACACATTGAACCAAATTTTACGTCGCTAACAAACCCGAGTTCTTTACGTTCCGTGTCACGGATACGATAGAGTTTTCGCCCCAGTACCCGTCACTCACGGTTTCGGCACAGGCGGGATCTTTGACCCACTTTTCGCCGTCAATCACGAACTTGTATTCGTAGGTTCCCGGCGACACTGGAACATGGGTGCTCCAGATGCCGTCGCGCAACGACAAGGGATCGGCGAGCCTGTCCCAGTCATTGAAATCCCCTACGACGACGACGCTGTTAGCCACCTTCTCGCTGCGATACTCAAATTCCGCACGCGTCTCCGGCGCATAGGCCATCACTCGATTTCGGCCCTGTTTCTTGCACTGGTAAAGGGCCGAGTCGGCAGCCTCGATGAGCTGTTCGCGACTGGAGCTGTCGCGCGGAAAGGTGGCGATGCCAAGGCTGGCCGTCACGCGATGAAACTCGCCGTTGTCGAGCGCTATCATTGCCGTCTCGATCTTGCGGCGCACGCGCTCACCCAGTTCAAGCGCCATGCGCTTGGTGGTTTCTGGCAAGATAAATGCGAACTCCTCGCCTCCGTAGCGAATCACAAGGTCGGTTTCGCGACTTTCGTTGACCAGCATTTGCGCCACTTGCACAAGGGCTCGGTTGCCCGCCGGATGGCCGTGGGTGTCGTTGAATCGTTTGAAGTGATCGATGTCCAACATCAGCAACGAAAGCGACCTTCGATACCGCCGCGCGCGCTGGACTTCTTCGTCAAAGCGTTTCTCGAAATAGCGCAGGTTGTGCAAACGGGTCAGCGGATCGCGGAAGGCAAGGCTCTCTAGCTCGGCGTAGGACAGGCGCGTGGACTCCGTCTTGACATCGAACGACGCACGCAAAAGCTCGGCAAGATCAAGCGAGGCGGTTTGCACGGAGACGCGACGATTGACCTTTCCAGACAGTTCCTCTCGATGTCCGAGAAGCGTCTCGACCACCTTTCGAGCCAGCGCCCCGTCGATCGATTGACCGCCCACTTCCCAGGCGAGCGACTGAAAATCGATTGTGTCGAAGTTGCTGACCAGCACCGCGTCGAGTCCCTGACGTGGCTCACCGCCGAAGGCGATCGCCCGCAACAAACCCGCGCACTCCGGCGTGGCAATGGCTTTGAGCGCCTTCCTGGTGTCTCGTATGGTCAAAATGCCGCTGTCCTCAACCTTCCTATCAGGTTATCATCAACCCGTGGAGGTTCCCATGAAGTACCGTGTTAACCGTCTTGTATCGGCACTTGGCCTCATGCTGTCCCTCGGGTGCGGCGCAAGTAGTGGGGATGATGGCAGTGGAAGCGGGACCGGTTCAACCGGCGGCGGTGCCAAGGGAGGTAACTCCAGCGGCAAGGGTGGCGGAGCTGGCTTCGCACCCACCTTCCCTGATGGTGGCATCAATCCCGGGGGCGTATCCGGAACCAACAGCGAGGGATGCGGCAAGCTGACTGCGATCGTCCGGGACTTCACCCCCGATCACAAAGATTTCGAGAACTACAACGGTGGATTGGAAACTGGACTCGTCAAGAACACACTTGATGCGGACAAACTGCCCGAGTACGCGCGAGACAAGCCGTCGCAGATCACCAATCAGCAAACCTTCGCTCAGTGGTACCGGGATACCGTCGGCGTCAACATGCGCATTGAGGTTCCACTGACACTCACCGAGGAAAAGCCCGGGGTGTTCGCGTTCGAAGACAATTCGTTTTTCCCGGCAGATGGCAAGGGGTTTGGCAACTACAAGGACACCGGTCACAACTTTCACTTCACAACCGAGATCCGTGGCCGATTCAAGTACATGGGCGGCGAGGTCTTCACCTTCAAGGGCGACGATGACGTCTGGGTGTTCGTGAACGGAAAACTGGGACTCGATCTCGGAGGCGTGCACGGCGTGCAGATGAAAACCCTCTCGTTTGACCAGCAAAAAAACGATTTAGGCATTCAGGTAGGCAAGACCTACACGCTCGACATTTTCCATGCGGAGCGACACACCAACGCGTCAAACTTCCGGATGGAAACCTCGATCGAGTGCCTGAATGTCACGATCGAATAGGCCGCTACTTCTTCGCGCGGGTTAGAAGTCCGTATTTTGTAATACAGTAGATGGCACGAACGCCGTCTTTCCAGCCGATCTTTTTTCCCTCTTCGTACGTTCGTCCCGAATATGAAATCCCGACCTCGAAGATTCGCCACCCCCCCTTGGCAACCTTGGCTGTAATCTCCGGCTCAAACCCGAAACGATCTTCCTCGAGGGTAACCGACTGAATCACCTCACGGCGAAACGCCTTGTAACACGTTTCCATGTCGGTGAGGTTCAGGTTGGTGACCATGTTTGAATACAGGGTCAAGAAGCGATTGCCGACTGAGTGCCAGTAATACAAGACCCGGTGAGGACGGCTTGTATGAAAGCGCGACCCGAAAACAACGTCGGCCTTGCCGTCGAGCAGCGGTTCCAGAACCCTATCGTATTCTCTCGGATCGTATTCCAGATCAGCATCTTGAATGATGATGTATTCCGATTTTGCAGCCTTTAAACCCCGGCGCAATGCGGCCCCTTTGCCCTGGTTGCGCCCCTGTTCCAACAGAACCACACGGGGATCTGCAAGCAGCGTGCGAATTTGTGTGACCGAGCCGTCGCGGGAACCGTCGTCCACAATCAAGAGTTCGGCCACGTAGGGAGAGGCGAGCACCTGTGTGGCGACTTCAACGACGGTGTGTTCCTCGTTAAAGCAGGGCATCACAACGGAGAGGACTCGGGCAGGTGAGCTCATGATGAATGGAATCGGACGATTGGTTCCAGACTACACCAGGAAGTCTGAAACGCCCCGACCGTCCCTACAGATCCGATTGCACAAAACCATAACGCGACGCGCGGCTGTTGCAAGATTCGGAGCCGTAAGTCCGTCACAAAACCGATTGAACACCAAGCACGATCCCGACCCCGAAGGTGTGGCGGCCGAACGGAAGCTGAGGGCCGCCGAACACGGATAAACGCTCTGACACTTTGAGTGTTGCAGATGGCATCAACACCAGCATGGTCGCCCCTGCCTCACGCGGTTGCTGCAAGATAAGGTTGGTGGCGATCTGCCGATCCACAAGAGCCGTCATCGCACGTGCCTGAAACGCCAACAACAGATCCGGGCTAACCCGCTGGGACAATGAGACCCCGTAGTCGATCGACAACCCATTGTCATCGCGAAACGCGCGGGTCAGGCCAACTTCGCCGCTCAGGCTCAACGATTCCGTCCACTCGCCGCCGAGTCCACCTGCCAAACGCGCCAAAAACGCGCCCTGGCCAAAACCAAGATTCGTATCACCCGTTGGCATCGAGATATCAATCGCACCGTGCGAACGCAACGTTCCCAGAAGCATCCGTGCCATACCACCCATGCGAACATCACCAAGACCGACCTCAAGTGGCGCGTTGGAAAACGGCAAGGCCGTCACTGAGGGAATCGCGGCCCTGATGCGAAAATGGTCGCTGACATCGTGCTCGATCGACAACTGTGTCACAAGGAAATCACGTTCGCGCACGACCGGCAACATCCCAAGTTGAGGCGCCTGTTCTGTGGAAAGGTAGCGAAAGGTCAAACCGATGGAGGAGCCGCTTGAGGGGCGCAAACCCACACTCGCATCAATTGCACCCGCGTCGGACAACCCCATGGGGGCCGCTGTGTCAGACGCATCGTGGTGGGCAAAGCTGGCCCGTGCGAACCCGAGAGCCACAAGCACCGTGGTCGACGCAATCGCCCGATGTGCGCACGTTCGAAACCGAATCATTGGCTCGTTGGATACCAGTCCCGTTGCCGCTCAGCCACGGCAACTTTTCACCTGCGACAATAAACCGCAGCGCACCTAGATCGACGGTGGGAACTTTTGTACCTTGCGTTGCAGCGAGCGTCGGTGCACCCCGAGTCTGCGCGACGCTTCTGACAGATTTCCGCCACAGTCAGCAAGTACGCGCTGGATGTGTTCCCATTCAACACGAGCCAGACTGGGGGTGGTCACGGCAGACGGCTCACCCTCGGGCTGTCTCTTGTTCGTGGCACGCGACAAGGCCGATTCGATATCCTCGACGTCCGCCGGTTTGCTGAGGTAGCTGTCGGCTCCGAGTCGTACGGCTTCGAGCGCATTCGCGATGCTGCCATACCCCGTCAGCACCAAGATCTGCAATGGCGGGAAGCGGGCCCGCAATTCAGCCACGATTTGAAGCCCCGAAGGACCGGGAAGGCGAAGATCAACGATAGCGATCATCGGCTGCAACTCTATTGAGCGCTGCATCGCCTCGCCGTGGTTGGCGGCCGTCTTGACCCGGTAGCCACGATCCTGAAACGCGCGCCCCAGCCGTTCACGAAAGACGGCATCGTCGTCGACGACGAGCACGCTCATTTGTCTTTGGGTTGGCGTCACGATATTGGCGTTTCCGATGGCAACAAGGGCAATCGTAGTCGAGCCACCGTCCCCACACCAAGCTGAGAATCAATATGCAAAGAGCCACCGACCTGCTCGGCGGTGCCCCGGGTCACAAACACCCCAAGGCCCATTCCCTTGCCGGCCGGTTTGGTTGTGAAAAATGGCTCACCAACGCGCCTCAGGTCGTCCGGCGACATGCCCTTCCCGTGATCTCGAACCTCCAACAACACGTCGTTTTCCGTTCGTTGCACGGACAACACCACGGCCCGTTTCGATTCGGCGCTCGCTTCAATAGCGTTTCGTACCAAGTTTAGCAGGGCATAAACGAAGGGTCCGTGAGGTATGGCCACGTTCAAATCAGCAGCGTCCGCCGTTTCGACCATCATCGTGGACGATTCCATCCCCAGACGCGCCTTCACATCAGCAATCGCCACCGCGACCTGTGAACCGCTGCTGGAATCGACGGACAGCGCCCCAACATTTGCCGCCATTTGTTCGAGAATCTGACGACACCGCTCGACCTCTGAACGAACCAGGGCGGCGTCCGCAATGACAGAGGCATCAGCATTGGCACGCGACAACCGAAGCGCGAGCTCCTTCGAGACGAGCGCGATCGTTCCAAGCGGCGTCGACAGCTCGTGGGCGGCTCCGGCCGCAAGCGTCGCAAGAGCAGACAGTCGCTCGTTGCGCTCGGCGTCCGCGCGCGCACGGGCAAGGGCGGCCGACTGCAAGGCCATCGCCCGTCGTATCCGTACCACAAAAAACACAATCAACGTGGCAGCCACGGCCAGTGCCACCCACATTCCTTGAACGTGGAGCCCAAAGGAAGAGTGCTCGTCATGTACATGCGGCATTTCGAGCACGTTCGACGGAACCAGGAACAGGGAAGCGGAATAGCCAACCGACAAGGTGACAAGGCCCCACTGCCAGCCCACCGGTAATACGAATGCTGCAAATGCAATGTAGATGACGTAGAGCGAACTGAACGGGTTGTGTGCCCCGCCCGACAACATCAACAGCGCCGTGAGCGCCGTCATGTCGAGGATCATGCCGAGCGCAACGTGCCGAACTTGCAGTTCCGTACGATTCATTAGCCGCGGAACAATCCCGACATTGAACAGCACTAAAAATGCGATAACCCCGAAGAGCGGCAGGATCGGAATGGCCACATGCAACTCGAATCGAACAAGGAGAACCGTCGTCAACTGCCCGACTATCGCGGCCCAACGCAAACGCGCTAGCCACTGGAAATTTAAACGGTGATCCACGACGCGAAAGTTATCAGGTCGAGGGGGGGCGCCCTACCCCTTCACCTCGAAATGGATATTTGGGTCGCAATTGGGGGCAAGGATAGGTTATGGTTCGGGTCGGGGACCCCATAACACCATGCCTAAAAACGTACTCATCGTCACGGATAACGTCGAATTGCTCTCGACCTTGCCTCTTATATTCCGAGGCGATTCGTTTCACGCAACCGCGGTCGGAACGGGCGACGCTGCGCGCGAAGCCATCCGTTCCGGGGAAATTGGCGCCGTCGTGATCGACGAAAAGTTTGGTGAAGAATTGGGCTTGCCTCTGCTGCTTGAGTTCGCGCAGGACCATCCCAGCATCCCACGCTGCTATGCGACCGGTACCATCGACACCGAGATCGCGATCCACCTCATCAATCGCGGCCAGATCTTCCGACTGCTACGCAAACCCTTTGACACGGACGTGTTACGCCTTGTCGTCCAAAAAGCGATTGCACAGCACCAGGAAGACCTTCTCGCGGAATCGGTGATCAATCTGACGCGCCATCAAGTCCCCGCACTTGAACAGCTAGAGCGTGAAGTCATGGCGGGGGGAGGCGAGCGCGGGTCTGCACCGACGCAAATCGTCTACCGAGACACAACGCCACAGCGCCCGCAGGCCCCAGTCGACACCACCGATCCCATGAACCTTTTGAATCCCTACGAAGCGTCGACCTTGTCGCGACGTGAGCGCGAGATTCTACGTGCCTTCATTGCGGGTCACCGACCGGCGCAAATTGCGAGCACCTTCATGGTTTCGGTCCATACGGTCCGCAACCAAATCAAGACGATGTACCGCAAGCTCGGCGTCCATTCGCAAAACGAGCTTCGCGCAAAGGTGCTTCGACCGCGCGGCCACGAGACGAGTGTCGCGTAGACTGTGTGTGCCGGGGCGCACGCCACCCTGAAATGCTGCGGTTTTTCCCCCTGAAAGCCGTTTTTTCGGCTATCAACGGTCGCAGTGAAAAGAATCGTATTTCAAGGGGTTGTCGCGTTCGTTTTGGCCTCGGCAGCGATGTCGGCATACGCGGAAGGGGGCTCGCTCAAGGTCATCGACCTCAAGACCGAGTATCACCACAATCCGATCGGCCTAGATGCCGCCAGACCACGGCTCTCCTGGATCCTGCAGAGCGATCAGAAAAACGTGACGCAAGCCGCCTACCAGATCGTTGCAACGGGACCGGCAGGTGTTCTTTGGGACTCTGGCAAGGTGGTCTCGGATCGGTCGATTCACGTTTCTTACGAAGGGCCCGCCTTGAAGGCGAGAGACCTGGTGAATTGGACCGTCCAGGTTTGGGATCAAGGCGGCACGAAGGCTAGCTCGAAACCCGCCTCTTTCGAGATGGGTCTCCTGACGGAGCTCGACTGGGGTGGAGCACTTTGGATCGGCGACAAACCCGCAAAACCGATCCCGCCACTCTCCGTGGATAGCAAGCTTTCTTGGATCTGGTACCCCGACGCCGGCGATCTTTCGGTCGAGGCCCCGACTGGCAGGCGCGGATTCCGGCGAAGCTTTGTATCGAAGGCCGATACCGAGATAGCAAGGGCGTACCTGGTTTGCGCAGGCGACGGTTCGGCAAAAATCTGGCTTAATGGTCATACGATTGGTAGCTGTTCGGGAACGCGCGCGTTCGGAACCATCACGATCACGGGCCTCCTCCGTCCGGGACAAAATACGATCACGGCCCTCGCGTCCAACAATTCGGCAGCGGCCGGCTTCATTGGACAGATCCTCATCGAGGAGAAAAATGGAACCGTGTTTCGAATCGGAACAGACGCCACATGGGAGGCCTCCCGGCTTGCGGATGGCGCCGACGCTGTTCCAGATGTTGGCCCGTGGGTATCCGCCAGGATTGTTGCCGCTCTTGGAAAAGGAAAAGTCTGGTCTCCCTTTGATACCACCACTCGCATGCCGGCCGAAGCCAAGCCTCCGACCCATCTACGTCGGGAATGGATTGTGGCGACGGTACCTCGGCGCGCCCGCATCTCGGCGACCGCGCTTGGCATCTACGAAATCTCGATCAACGGCAAGCGCGTCGGAAACGAGTACTTTGCGCCGGGATGGACAGACTATTCACAACGCGTTCAGGTTCAAACGTACGACGTAACGCCCCTTCTGCGCAAGGGCCGCAACGTCATCACGGCGATGCTTGCCGACGGCTGGTACGCCGGAAACCTGGGGTGGGGACCGAACTCACGAAACGTCTGGGGTGATTACCCACTTCGCCTGCGCGCAAAACTGGACATGGAGGGCAAGACAACCGAGTCGCTCGTGACCGACAGCACCTGGAAGTCGTCGACTGGACCGATCCGAAAAGCCGACTTCTACAACGGTGAACGGTACGACGCGCGGAACGAGCTTGTCGGATGGGATCGTGTCGGCTACGACGACCAGAAATGGACTGCCGTGGACGCCAAGATGGAAAAACGACGGCTGGTCGCAGCGCCCGGAGGCGAGGTAATCGTCACACAGGAGCTCAAGCCGAAGACGCTTTCCACCCCCCGTCCAGGCGTCCATGTCTTCGATATGGGACAGAACATGGTCGGATGGGTTCGCCTCAAGGTGCGCGGACCTGCCGGAACCCTCGTGACGCTGCGATTCGCCGAGATGCTCAATCCCGACGGCACCGTGTACACCGACAACATGCGCAAGGCTGAAGCTACGGATCAATACACGTTGTCGGGTCGCGGGAATGAGACATGGGAGCCGCGCTTTACGTTTCACGGATTTCGATACGTCGAGGTCACAGGCTTTCCCAGCAAACCAACGAAAGACACGCTGCTCGGGCGGGTCGCCCATTCCGATATCCCATCGACGTTGTCCTTTTCAACGAGCAGCAAGCTCTTGAATCAACTCCAGTCCAACATTGACTGGGGTCAGCGTGGCAATTTCCTTTCGGTTCCCACCGACTGTCCGCAACGCGACGAGCGCCTCGGATGGATGGGGGACGCCAACATCTTCGTGCAAACGGCCTGCATGAATCGCGACGTGGCGGCGTTCTTCACAAAGTGGATTCGCGATGTAAACGATGGGCAACAGGAGGGATCGTTCACGGACGTGACGCCTAGCGTGCCAGCGCTGGTTGTCAGTGGTGCACCGGCCTGGGGAGACGCCGGTGTGCATGTTCCGATGGCGATTTATGAATGCTACGCCGACCGACAACTGTTGGAAGAATCCTTTCCGCACATGGTGCAATGGGTCGAGTACATCCTGCGCAACAATCCTAAACTGCTGTGGAAAGCTGTTCGAGGCAACGACTACGGAGACTGGCTTTCCATCGCGGATGATACCGACAAGGAAGTTCTCGCTACCGCGTTTTTCGCACGCAGCGCAACTCAAGTTGCCCAGGCTGCAACCATCCTCGGCCACGAGGCAGAGGCGAAAAAGTACAACGCGCTGGCCGAGCGTATTCGCAAGGCGTTTGTTGCGGCCTACGTCGATCCGGCGACAGGCGCAATCCGTAGCGGCACACAAACCGTATATGTGTTGGCCTTGCGATTCGGATTGCTGCCAGAGAACCTGATATCAAAAGCGGGTCAGCATTTACTCGCCAATGTCGAGCAACACGGAACGCACCTTTCCACGGGATTCGTCGGGGTGTCGCATCTCTTGCCAGCATTCTCGCAGATCGATCGAGACGACGTGGCGTTCTCGCTCCTCAATCAAACCACCTATCCATCGTGGCTCTATTCCGTATTACAAGGCGCTACCACGATCTGGGAACGTTGGAACGGGTGGACGCATGACAAGGGATTTTTCGATCCCGGTATGAACTCGTTCAACCACTACTCATTCGGATCTGTGGGAGCCTGGATGTACAACAACGTCGCAGGGCTAAGCGCCGCCGCCCCAGGCTGGAAACAAATTCGGATTCAACCCAAGCCTGGGGGCGGACTCGATCACGCATCTGCGACGATGAAAACCCCCTACGGGACGCTTGTATCAAAATGGACCCTCAAGAAGGGGCGCTTTGAATTGCACGTCGAGATCCCCGCCAATACAACGGCTGAGATTCACATTCCGGGGCAGGTCGACCCCAAGACGGGAACCTCCGGACTCATGCCGACCTCGGGCGCTGGAAACAACGCGATTTTCAAGGTCGGCTCGGGGCGCTGGAAGTTCACGAGCACCCTCACGCCGGGGTGAATCGTCCCGACGGCGCCGTTTCTTCGAGCCTGCGTCGTTCTGATTTCCCGCTTTGCCCGTGGTCGTTGTTCAAGGGTTGTACGAACCAACTCAAGAGGTTTTTCATGACCACGGCCAAAAATTTTCTATTCTGTTCGATGTTCGCGTCCACTCTACTCTTCACCGGATGCGCTGGTGAAGGCGCGGACGGTAATCTGGGATCTACGGGCGGAACAGGTGGCGGCAGCAATTCCACCAATACCGGCAACACCACCAGCAAGACCGGTGGCAACAACAACACCGGCAACAACAACACGGGCAACAACAGCAACACCGGTGGCAGCAGCAACACAGGCAACACCAGCAATACCGGTGGCAGCGGCAATACTTCCAGCACGGGCGGCAGCAGCGGCACCACCTCTGGCAGCGGCATTGTCACTGTCGGCGGATACATGATGACGAAGGATCTCTCGGGGTACTTCTTCACAGCCGCCGACACCAAGGGCTCAACGATCTCGCCCAAGGACTTCGCTCTAAACGGCAAGCTCTGTGTCAACGGGACCGCCGCGGTGGTTGTCGCTGAAGCGTACGACACCACGTGGGGCGCAATCCTCGGTTGGAACGTCAAGCAAAAGGCTATGGAGCCGAATCCCCCGGAAGCGGTCGCCCTGAGCGCAACCGGAACGTTCAGCATCACGTTGAGCGGAACGGTACCGGACGGAACCCGATTCAAGACAGCCGTCGGTGGCAAGGACTACTGCACCACACTGAGCTCAGGCGCCAACATCGTGAAGATGAATACCCTCACCAAGGAATGCTGGACCTCTGGCGGCGCACCCTACGCCGGCGAGCCGGTCAAGGATGTCGGTATCCAGATCTCGACGAACGGCACATCCGCAAAGGCTTTTGACTTTTGCGTGACGGCTTTCGATTACACACCGTAGCACAAGGCGAATGTTCGCTCGCAACAGCCAGCCTCGCAAAGGGCTGGTTGTTTGCGTTTGTGCCGCACTAGACAAACAGGCCCGGCAATACCTCGCCCTGATCTTTGTCGTACGCCACCGGAAATAGACCCGCTGGTTTTCCCTGGGTGGAGTAGTGCCCGTATCCCGGTTTGCCCGTGCGCTCGTAGTCTGCAGGAGACAGGCCCATCGCCTGCATGATTGAAACCAACAGACGGTTGTGTGCGAGGCCCTGAATCGCGTTGCCGCCCTGCTGCGCGAAGAACGAGCGCGAATTCCAGTCGGTATAGTCGAGGTACCGCCCGGTCTTGATTTTGCCTAGAGCGCCGCCCACCAGCAAGGCAGGAACACCGGTATTGACGTGGTTGAACCCCAGTTCGTTCCCCCAAAAAACCAGGCTGCTGTCGAGGTAAGTTTTTCCGCCCCCCTCGGGTACGTCCAGCTTTTGCAGAACCTTGAGAACCACTTCTTCGGCCATCCATTTGTTGATCTCGAAGATATTGCGATCCGCGTTGACCTTGCCCCATTCGTGAGCCTCGCCGTGCCAGGAACCCGGATTGCTTTTTTCGTGGTACCAACCGACGAGGCCATTGGCCGTCATCGAAAGTACCTTGCGCATATCGAGTGTCACGATTCGCGTGTGATCGCAGAGTATCGCCGCCACCAGGGTGTCAATCATGATGTCGTAAGTGGCCTTGATCGAATCTACCTCTGTCAATCCACCGCCAACCGGTTGGTTCGGAATCGACGTTGGCCGAGTCGGGCGCGCACATTGCGCAACATCAAGGCGACCCACACGTCCTTCGAGTTCCGTCAAAAACTGCATGTGACGTTCAAGCATCTGTCGGTCGTCCGCACCAAGGCGGGGATGTTTGGCGTGACGGCGATAGTCCTCGAAGACTACGTTGAGATTGGGCAGCTTCTTGGCGGGGCCGCCTTGGGCGGCATCTTCAGTTCCAAAAACGTCGATGTATGCCGCACGCGGATCGAGGCGCGCCTGAACTTGCCTCACGGGTCCAGCAGGATTTCCGTCGTGGGTATAGGAAACGCTATTCGGATTTCCCGGAGACAGGTGCAGCGAACGCAAACGTGGAGCCGCGCTATAAAATTTGTTCGAGAACGCAAGCACTTGATCGATCGTCGCCACCGGTGCCAGGGCCTGAGCGGTCGTAGAGTTCGATCCCTGGTAGTTTCCGAGCATCCCACCGTCGTTGTGATTTGTGTCCGGCGGGATGTCGAGACCCCGCAACAACGTCATCTTCGGAATGAACCGGTTGTATCCGGCGCTCAGCAATCGCGAAACCGACGGCGCTGCAAAGTCGGCTAGAGGCGCCCAGGTGTACGGTTGTCCACTGACAATCGGTTTTGTCAGATGGGTGGTCCCATCGGCGCGCGGATTGTCGGTATAGCGTGTTGCTCTCGGCGCATCGTCGATGGGCATGAAGCCCACGAATACGTCGTTTTTGAGTTGGTAACCATTGCTCTTGATTGCCGGGTACCAGTCGCTATGCCGCTGGGTACTGTACGACTTGATGGCCACAAATCGTCGCACATCCCCCGTCGCGGCCTGACTTCCGCGCGGGAGCAACGACGAAAGAAACGGCAGGCCCAGGGTGACGCCGCCGACACCCTGTAGAAAAGCACGTCGCGAGTTTTTCGATTTGGTAATCATGGCCTGGTCACCCCTTTCCACTGAAAGCTCGGCTCGAAGGCCGCCTGTCGCAGGGCATACTCCAGTGAGCCGCCCTTGGCGGACAGCGCTCGCTCGATTGACGAAAGCGTGCATCCGTCCGTATTGCCTTCCAAACGACGAAACGCGAACCGAAAATATTGCTGGGCAAAGCAGGTGTTGGTCCGACCACTCTTGACCACCGCATCCACCAGGGCAAGCGGGCCCTCAAGTTGGATTTCGTCACCCGATGTGACCTGAGGGGTCGCTGCAACATCCAGCGGCAACGTCGCAATGACCTTTCCCGAATCGTCATACACCTTCTCCTCGGTACGGTATCGACCCAGGGAATCGTAAGATTCCAACATGTAACCGATGTCGTTGAAGTGCGTATGGCAGGACATGCATGCTGACGATTGCGTCTTTTGTGTGAACCGCTCGCGGGTGGTCAGGGACATGCTTGCGGCCGGAGGCTCGAGTGCGCCAGGCGGCAAAGTAGCCGGATCGGGACGCGGAATCTCGTCACACAAAAGCAATGTTCGAACGAATGCGCCTCGATCAAAAGGACCTGTCTTGTGATCCCCTGTCACCAACATGGCGGCGCGGGTGATGAGACCAGCACGGTTAGGCAGCGAGGGCGCGGTCCCCTTTCCGTCCCACATCTCGACGCCATACAGTTCAGCCAGGACCTTGGAGGTCGAGAACGCGCGGTCGGTCGACAACACATCCGCCACACTGCCCTCCGTATCCCAGGTAAAATGGTCGGCCATTGATTGAATCTCGGCCACCATCGCCTGGTAATGCGTTTCGCCCTGTTTGCCGAAATCAAGGCCCGCTGAATGTGCCACAAAGGCCGCGCCGGACGAGAACCCAGGGAAGCCTTCCAGCTCCCACCATTGGCGATAGAAATCCCAAACGGTTTCGCGGGTGCGCGGATCGCCAAACAACCGTTCAACTTGCGCCTTGTAGCCCGCCGGTGTCAGCAGCGACCCGTCATCTGCCGCAGCCAGCAAGGCTAGGTCGGGCATCGTATCCCAGAACAGGTAGGACAGGCGTGACGCGAGTGCATGGCCATCCACCCGAACGACGGTCGCTTCACCATTGTCAAGCGTACCACCCAGCTCCATGTGGTAAACAAAGGGAGGCGACATCAACAGGCTGAACGCAACCGCCGCAACGGCGTCCTTGCCGGTGGCTTCGGCCATTGCGGCGTCCCGGTACAACGTGCGCTCGGCGTCGGTGATGGGCCGTCGGAAGATCTGATGGCCCATCTTCTCGACGAAGGCCCCCATACAATCGGCGTCCGGCTTGGCAGAAACAGCGCAGGCGCCTGCCACGGCGCGGGTTACGCCATCATCCGCGGCAAACGCATCTGCCACGGAACGCGCCACGTTGTAGTACGTATCAATGTGATTCTGCGCAACTCGCTCATCCAGCTGCCGGTAGCCTTCATGAACGTCGGGTGGCAAGGTCACGAGTGCTTCCTGAGCGGACTTCCAGGCAGATTCCGCGCCAACCGAATGCAAAAGATCGCGAAGGGTGTTGCGATATTGCCGGGAGGTCAGCTTCAGTAACGGCGTCGCGTCCGGCTTGCATGTCTTGCCATCGGGCATATCGACCGGACCGGTCTGCATTGGCAATCCGGTTTCCGGGATTCCGCCCGAGCCCCCGGCCGGTTCGGTATCTTTCGCGCCCCCCCCCTGGCACCCCAGGGCAGCAAGGACAAACAGCGCCGGGATAGCTCGCGGAGCGAGAAGATAGTTCTGAAAGGGATGCTTCATCGGAATTACGACTTGAGACAGGGTTGGAATCGATCCCATCCACAAAGTAGCCTTGTCTTTAGACGTCGACAAAGCGATTCATGGGTCACGGCAGGTTCCGAAAGCGCTTTCAAGGCCGCGGCACGACTCAGGCCCGATTAACCGATTGCATATGCGCTCGTTTTTGCCGTTCCGAATGCGAGGGCGCGACCGCATTGACCTTGCAATTTGCAAAAATCTGAAGCGACGAATTCAGCGAACGCAACTTCTCCTCGCCGCCCCGGCTCGCTGAGTCCTGCGTGTGTTGCGCTTCGCAATGTAGAAATCAGGCCCTTGTACGGGCAGGCTGAATCCGACATGATGGGTCCCATCATGCTTCGACGATCCATTTTGGTATTGGGACTCATGGCCGCGCTGTCCCCAGGAACTAATGTCTCGGCGGCCCCGAAAAAAGCTGCAAAAACCCAGGCAGTCAAGGCGGGAACCCTGGCCCTTTCGGTTCCTGGTGCGTGGGAACAGACCCAGCCATCGAGCAGCATGCGTGCTGCTCAGTTTCGCATTCCCGCAGCCAAGGGCGACACCGAGGACGGTGAGTTCGTCGTCTTCTTCTTTGGCGCCGGTGGAGGGGGCGGCGTGAACGCAAACCTCGATCGCTGGATTGCACAGTTCGAGCCGGGTGGTCGCACCGTTGATCTCGTTCAGGGCAAGTCGCCCAAGGGCGACTACATCTTCGCTACCATAACCGGTACCTACAACATGCCGATTGGTCCGGCGATGAACGGACAAAGCAAGCCGGTCGCCAACGCTCAGGTTCTTGCGGCCATCGTGAACACTCCGGATGGCGCCTATTTCTTGAAGGCGTGGGGCGGGAAAAAGACCATGGTCGGCGCCGCTATTGACTTGCGCAAGTCATTTGGCGCCAAGGCCGCGGGCGAAAAACTCTACAAGATGTAAGGCGAGTCCCACCATGAAACTGTTTGCGTTGTCTCTTTTCGGGATCCTGGCACTTTCGTCTTCGGCCAACGCCGATGACGGACACGACTTTCCGACCTTGCCCGTTGGAAGTGCGGCGCCGGATTTTTCATTGCCGGGTGTCGATGGAAAAAATCACACGCTCAAGGAGTTCGCGTCAGCCAAGGTGCTCGCCATCGTGTTCACGACCAACCACTGTCCAACGGCGCAGGCCTACGAAGAGCGGCTGAAAAAGCTCGCGAAGGACTATCAGAAAAAGGGCGTCGCATTGGTCGCGATTTCGCCCAGTGATCCGGCGGGCGTGCGTCCCGATGAACTGGGTTATACCGATCTCGACGACAGCCTTGAGGCCATGAAGATTCGGGCTCGCGATCGCAAGTTCAACTTCCCGTTCCTTTATGCTGGCGGACAATACCAGGCAATGGCGAAGGCCTATGGTCCAACCGCAACACCGCACGCCTTCGTTTTTGACGCTGATCGAAAACTGAGATACGTGGGACGAATCGACGACAGTGAGCGGCAAATCAAGGTCAAGACGCACGATCTCCGCAATGCGATCGATGCACTCCTCGCCGGCAAACCAGTGGCGGTGGCGCAAAACAAGGCCTTTGGTTGCTCGACCAAGTGGGCGGAGAAATCAGGAGAGGTCAAGGCATTCTGGGACAAGGTCAACGCGCAACCGGTGTCGGTCGAAGTTGCCAACGCAAGCGTTTTGAAAGAACTGCGCAAGGGCAAACCCGGGGTCGTGAAGCTCATCAACGTGTGGGCCACATGGTGCGGACCGTGTGCCGCAGAGTTTCCCGATCTGATGAACGTCAACCTCAATTTCAGACACCGCGATTTCGAGCTCATCACGGTGGCCGCGCAGTTTCCGGATGAGCAACCCGCCGTTCTGAAGTTTTTGAAGAAGCATCGCGCATCAACCCGGAATCTGATCTTCAGCGACGATGACAAGTACAAATTGATGGAGGCAATTGATCCAAAGTGGGATGGCGCCCTGCCCTACACCTTGCTCATCGATCCAAGCGGCAAGATCCTCTATCGCAAGAATGGTGGAATCGATTTTTTACAACTGAAGCGCGCGTTATTGCCAGCACTCGACAAGACGGCGCCCTGGTCGGGATAGGCGTGCGGGCGCTGGTCCTAAAACGGTGATTTCCATTCCACGGCAACGGTCTGCCCCGTGCGTGGGTGAATGAACCGCAACGACTCGGCGTGTAGCAACATTCGGTCCGCCAACGTTCCGTACAGACGATCACCCACGATCGGCGCGTTCAGGCCCAACGGATGCGCGCAATGCAGCCGCAACTGATGGGTCCGACCCGTGCGCGGATACAGGGCAATGCGCGTCCGCTCGGGCTCGCGTTGCAGCACCTGCCAGTCCGTCACGGCCATCTTACCGTCCACGGGATCGTGGATCTGCCGCGGCCTATCATCCAGATCGCCTCGCATGGCAAGTGTTACGGTTCCGGAGTCGTCCTTCGGCGATCCTTCCACCCAGGCCACGTAACGTTTCTCAATCTCACGCAGCGTGAACATGCGTTGCAACGCCTTGTAGGTTTGCGCATCCTTGGCGACCAGCAACACGCCCGAGGTATCGAGATCCAGACGGTGTACCAACAAGGGCCCGGTGAACTCGGGATGCCTTTCTTTAAGGCGAAGATACGCCGAGTCTTTGAGTTCCCTACCCCGACCCGGAACCGACAACAGGCCGCACGGCTTCTCGACCACCAGCAGGTATGCGTCTTCGTAGATCGTCCTTGGTTGGTCATCCAACACGGGATCCGAGCCCGGAATGGTGGTCGCACCGACCGAGAGGCCTTGCAGCATGAACGAAAGCAACGGCCCACATTTGCCCCGGCAGGCCGGATAAAACAATCCCTCGCGACGATCGCCTGCTTCGGGCGCCAGGCCCCACCAGAACTCCGCAAGGGCGAGCGGCCGAAGTCCATTTCGATATGCATGTGTTAGCAACTTGGGTGCAGCACAATCCCCCGCCCCACCTGGCGGCTCGCGGGGAGCAAACAGTGTACGAAGGGGCACCTGAGCGCCGTCGAAATTCAAAATGACATAGGCATCCTGAATCGCGTGTAACGTTTGGGTGCACTTCGTTGTGCGCAGTGCTTCCAAGGCACGCCGCTCCGCGATAATCGCGTTGAGGCCCGCTTGCAACGTTGCAAGCCCGTTGGCGGCCTGCGTCCGTTGTTGCTTGCGTTCGTGTTCATCTGCCCGGCTTTCGTTCTCAAGCCGTCGATGCTCCACGGGCGAGTCCACAAAGGAAGGCATATCGCGCTGAGCTTTGCGTTGCTGTCGATTCACAAGGTGGTTCGCTCGCAACGAGTCGGCTGCCGAGGCATGCCGGCATTTCAATGCATCAATTTCAACCCGCAGCTGCGCCTCGGCTCCACTTGCTCGACTGTCGATCTCGGCTGCCAGCGATGCAATCGAAGCACGGTGTTCGGCCCACAGCCGGTCACGCAACGGCGCATCACAGGTCGCTCCAACAAAGCCGGGTAAATCCCAGCCGTCGTTGACGAGGCCGGAAAACCCGGAGAGAAAACCAATTCTGCCCTGTGCATCCTCGACCACCATGACGCCGTACATTCGACCGCGACCAGTCGTGCCGTCTCGATCGAAATCAAGCGGCGGATTCGCGCGCAGACGCCCTTGCAACAACAACGCGGCCCGCTTTGCCACCGAATGCGGTGGCGTCGCAAAAGGGCTGGGAAAGAGCGTCGGTCGATCCCGATGCGACGGTTGCGGATCAAACCACGTCAATGCGTCCGTGTTATCGCCGCTGCCCGCATCCATCGGGTGTTAGCGGGAACGTCGCTGCTGGCTGGGATGCGAGGCAGTGCCACGCAACTGGGGCGATCCCTGGGCAACTTCGCGGGCGATCCGCTGCAGCTCGGGATGCACCTTAAATTGAGGCATAATGAACTTCGCCAGGTGGTTGGCATCTTCCATCGCCAGCCCGCGCAGATCTTCTCGTGCCGCACCCTTTTTTCCGGCGGCGAACTTCGCAAACACTCGGGCCGCAAGCAAAGGTACCTTGAACTGTTGATTCTCCGACTTGCTGGTATCGACGCTTGCGATGAGTGCCAGCGCATCGTCGTGTTTTCCGGTGCGTGCCCAGGTTTCGGCGACCACCGTAACCAACAACCCACGCTGTGCTGCACGCTCCGAGCTGTCGACGTTGATCTTGTCAGCCAGAGGCCGCGCTTCCTTGGCGCGACCAAAGCTGAGATACAGATGTGACAGCAACACGGCAAAGTCGTCCTGCACGTGCGCCGGAATTTTCTTGCGTTCGACGGCCTCGAGAATTTCAAGCGCGGCCTTGGGATCGTCTGCGGCCACGAGCTGTGCGCGCGCAATGATATTGGTTACGTCACCCGCGTCCTTGCCTGCCTCAAGCTTGGCAATCGCAGCACGCCGTGCCTCGGGGGACTGCGTGGCGTTTTGCAGCAAGCTCGCGAGACCCTTCTGGCGTCTCAACAGGCGAATCACCCAGAACGCGATGCCGGCAAGCGCGAGCGTCACGGCGCCCATTACAGATAGGAAGATCGTGCTTTTCGAGGCGATGGCCATTGCCCAGAGACCCACCACCACGACGCCAACGATAACGAGATTCTTCTTTGCAAACCCAGGCGCCGCAATGGCGGTTTCGGTCGCGGGAGCGGATTGCAGTTCGGATGCGGAGGAGGCCTTCGGGGTCGACACGGTGACAGCTATCTAACCGGTCCGCCCCGGCGACGCAAAGGGTTCTTCGGCGCTAGCCCGTCAGGCCCGGCAAAGGGCCCTTGCAGTAGGCTGGAATTCCGAAGGTCGAGGC